>JALSTL010000079.1 GCA_026983755.1 Melioribacteraceae bacterium
AAGGAACAAAAAAGCCGCCGTCAAAATAAATTTAACGACGGCTAATATCTATAAGATAAGTGTTAGTGTAATGTTATTTCAAAAGTAACATTTTCTTTGATGCAAGGAATTTATCGGTTCTGATTTCGTATATATAAATTCCGCTTGGTAAATTTGAAGCATCAAAAGTTAAATTGTAAACTCCGGCATTCAATTCACCATTAACCAAGGTTTTTATTTCCTTACCGATTATGTCGTAAACTTTAAGTTGAACTTTTCCTTTTTCCGCAATTGAGAAACTAATTTTGGTAGTAGGATTAAACGGATTCGGATAATTTTGATTAAGCTTAAAAGAATTTATTTTGTCAAGTGATTCAACTTCCGTAACAGTTTCAGAATTTAATGTAAAATTAGCCGTACCCGGTTCGTTAGTTCCGGCAACAACATTATCGTTTTGACCGTTTTCCAAGCCGTATTCATTAACTGCAACGGAATAAACGCCAGGTGTAATTCCTGTAATATCATATTTTCCGTTAGCATCGGTAAATGTATAGCTGATAATTTCTTTGTTGGTATTATAGACGTAAACATAAGCATCTACAACAGGAGCCCCCGTATTATCAAGAACTTTTCCTCTAATTTCCGCAAAAGCATTTTCAGCTTCTTGTGGTACAGTTTCCAAATTAAAATTCAAATCGTTTATATTTGCTCCGTCTTCAAGTGTAATTACATCGGCATCTTTCCATTTGAGAGTAGTTGAACCGTCTGCTTTGTAGAATGTAGGTAGATAGCCGGCTTCGGGAATAATAAAGAACAAATAATTACCTGCAGGTAATCCTTCAAACGAATATTCACCGCTATCATTAGTAAAAGTTCTAAGTTTTCCTCTTTTATTAATTCTAGGTGTTGACATATTAATTGCAACAATCATTCCTTGAACAGCTTCGTTATTTGCATTCATAACTTTACCTGAAACGTTTGCACTTCCTTGCGGTTTAACATCCAAAACAAAATCAATATTATCAATATCACCATCTACGGTTAATCTTTCCGCATCCGCCATTGATGTTGCATTATTATAAAATTCGCCATATAGCGGTTTTGAATGTAACGGTCTTGCATGAACAATTACCTCCACACCTTCTCTGACTTTAATACTGTAATTACCATTAGCATCGGTGCGTGCGTGTCTATGTCTAATAGGGAAATTGTATTTACTCATTATTACTAAAGATACCGAAGCCATAACAGGATTACCGTTTGTATCCGTAACTTTACCGCTCACATGATAAAATTTCAAACTGGAAATCGGTTTTAATGCCGCATCAATTCCGGTTAAAGTTTCGTTTTCGCCAACACTTAAAAAAGTAGCGTCGGTTACATGTGCAACATCTTCATAATATTCCGGGAAATAATCTTGAGGTGCTTTGAAGTATGCAATATAATCTCCAGGTAAAAGTGAAGCCGAATAATTTCCATCTGCATCGGAAACAACTGTTTTACCAATCAATGTTGTTGTTGAGAAAAATGTAACATAAACACCTTCCAGCGGATTGCCGTTTGTTTCGTCTGTAACTTTACCGGAAATAGTTGCACTTTCGGTTCCTGCAATTGTAGATGAAACGGTTATTTCCACTTTATCCGAAGGTGCACTTTCGTTGCCTTTACCATCTTTAGCTATAACATAATAAGTATATGTTTTTCCATCTTCAACATGTTTGTCGAACTTGGTATTTTGCCAAAGGACATTACCTAGGGAAACAAATTCACCGTTTTCGGATTTTCCACCGTCTTTTTTAAATACTTCGTACATCGGTACATCGTTTCCGTTTGAATTCTTGACTTTGTCCCAATCTAATTTTACTACTAATTTTGTCCCGTTTTCATATTGTAATTTTACCGTACTAGCTTTTAGATTTTTTGGAGCATCCAATTGAGCTAAAATATTTGATGTAAAAATTACTGTTGCTATTAAAAAAAGATACTTAAAATATTTCATGCTACCCTCCCGGTATTTTTGTTTTTGTTCATCATTAAAATTGCAATATTTATACCAAACTTATTTTGCTTAATTTACTACAAAAAACCAACTTTATATATTTATTAATGCCTGAATTTTACTATTATATGCCTGAACTTACTTATTCAGGCAAATTTTCTATTCTTTTATCCAACTAAGTTTATACCGAATATAGTTTATTAAACTATCTGCCAAAATATTTTGTTCCTTAATATTCGGATGACCTTTTGTATTTTTATAAGGAACAAATAATGTGTAAATATTTTTATCATTCAACTTTGAAACGGCATTTTTTACATAAGCTTTCCAAGGTGAACCTTTTTTTGTGATATCCATATTTCCTAACATGCAAATTATTTTTGTATCCGGATATTTATCACGTATTTTTTTTACGAAATTTTTATATGAATTAATTATAAATTTCTTATTTGGAGCTTTTTTACCAAAGCGATTTTTAACCTCCTCAAATTCCGGTCTATTTACTAACCACGAATCATTTTGAAGAAGATTTATAACAACTAAATCGGGGGTTGATTTTGTGAAATCCCATTTACTGTTTTTATCAGACGGATTTAATCTGTAGTACATTTCATCCATTATCATAGGAAACCAACTGATTGTTATTCCAATTCCGCTTCTTACAATACAATTAAAATCAGCATTAAAATATCTTGCCGTTATTGCAGCGTAACTATTATAACAATTTGTATTTGTACCTTCCGGAGAATCTTTACCGCTTGTATCTTCCACCGCATATCCGGCGGTAATGGAATTTCCGTAAAATTCTATTAGCTTTTTATTTTTGTTGATCTTTAATAATTCTGCACTTTCATCAAGTTGAATTCCATAAAACAATGTCTTCCCTTTAGTCCATTCGGTTCTTTTAAATAAAGTAACCGTATGAATTCCATTTTCTAAATCCGAAGTTAAACTGTACATTTTTTTTAAAGAATCGGTATGCAGAATTGTTCTTACTTTTCCGTCTGTAATTATATTGAAATAGTTTTCACCTTTCTCATCTTTTAAGAGCA
>JALSTL010000080.1 GCA_026983755.1 Melioribacteraceae bacterium
TAGCTCAACTGGATAGAGTACTTGACTACGAATCAAGCGGTTGTAGGTTCGAATCCTACCGGGTGTACAAAATGTATTATGTATATATTTTATATAGCATAAACCATAACCGTACCTATACCGGTCAAACAAACAACATAGAAAAAAGATTGTAGCAGCATAACAAAGGTAGAAACAAATCCACAAAACCATATGTTCCATGGGAAATAATTCATCTGGAAAAATATACTACTCGAGAAGAATCGGTTGCAAGAGAAAAATATTTAAAGAGTAAAGCCGGAAGAATTTTTATAAGAGAAAAATATTTTAGAAATTAAAAAAGTGTAAAAACGAATCAAGCGGTTGTAGGCCTGTCTCACGCTAAGGTGGATTCGAATCCTACCGGGTGTACAAAGATTTATGACTTTATGTAAAAACATATTTAACCTACCTTATTCAATTTAAGCAAGTTTTAAGGTAAGAATATTTTGGTATTCATAAATATTGGTTCAACAAATCTACAATATTCTATGTGTAAAATATTTCAATAATTGAAAAACGAAATAAGAATAACTTTAACCAAATTATCATTAGAATTTAGAAATTGTTTAAGAAACTCTAATATGCAATAAGTTAAAGAACTTTTTAATTTAACCCTTCTTAATACTTTGCATTAGAATAATTTCTTTTATTACAATAGATTAGAACTATACTGTTTTTCTATTGCATAATTCGGGTTAAACAATTGTAAAAGTAAAAAGCCCAATATGAAATTGGGCTTTATTTATAGAGATTTAATTAAAAGAATATCTTAAACCGATTTGCATTTGCCATCTGCTGAATAATCCGGGATCATCTACAAATGTTTTAGTAACACCAGAAAATTCGAATATCGGTTCTCCTTGGGGGTCAAATCCGGTTAATTTTAATGGAGATGTAGCAGCTGCAGAGGCAACTTTTCTAACACCCCAACTCGAATTTATTAAATTCGGAAGATTTAAAATATCAACACTTAATTGTAAAGAATTCTTTTTACCGAAAGCCTTAATTGAAAAATCTTGCAGAATTCTTAAGTCAAGATTAAAATACCAAGGATTAACCAATCCGTTTCTTTCGGCAATTTCACCTCTGTGTTTACTTAAATATTCATCTTGTTCAATAAAAGCATTTAAAGCATCCCATTGAGAAGGATCAGCTAAATTAATGTCATTTTTATCTTTCGGAATGTAAATTAAATCGTTACCGCCGGAACCATCTCCATTAACATCGCCTGCATAAACAAATGAATATCTGTTGCCTCCGGAAGTAGTGAACATATTACCCTCGGCTGTTTCCATAAACATTCCTATTGTTGTAGAGGTAAAATCGTTCCAATCATGTTTATAGGTTAAACCGCCAATTATTCTGTGTCTTTGACCGAATTGAGAATAGCTTAATTCAGGTTTATTCGGATCACCTTTTACAGGATTACCTTGAAATAAAGCAGCAGCTATTTCAGTTGTAGTCATTATATTTTTTGCATCAAGAAAACTGTAAGCTAAGTTTGCAGATAATCCATTGCCGAAATCTTTCCTTAATTGTGCAGTTATGTTAAAGTTGTAACCTTTATCACTGTTATCAATTACGTAAGCACCGGCGTCAAGACTTTGGTTTGTATCTGCAACAGCACCACCAAAATAAGGACGACCATCTTTTAAAAATCTTTTCGGCAGACCAAGATTTGCATTTCTTACATAAATTGAATTGATATCTTTAGAATATATTGCTTCCACAGTGGCAATTATATCACTTGGTAATTTAAAATCTATTCCCAAATTATTTGTCCATACTTGTGGCCATTTAAAATCTTCAGCCATGGCATTAAGGTAATAAGATTGTTGTAATTCGGAATTATGAGCGGTTGCAACGTGTTTTGCATTAGGTGCAGGCGGTAAATTCGGATTAGCACCCGGATTAGAAATATTATTTCCAATCCAAACAAAAGGAATACGTCCTGTAAAAATACCCGTACCACCGCGTAGTTGAAGAGATCTATCTCCGTTTACGTCCCAGTTAAAACCAATCCTTGGTGAAAACAAAGGTGTCGCATTAGGTAATTTACTTTGGTCAACTGTTTCAGGCTGATCATTTTCATCCAATAAGTGTAAACTTCTGGAAAAAGGATTATCAACCGGTTCTGTAAAGTAAGTTGGAACATCAACTCTAATTCCGTAGGTTAAAGAAAATTTATCGGACATTAAAAATTCATCTTGTACATAAAAAGATAACTGGCCAACATCTATAAATTCACCTTTATACGGAACATCCGGTGGTGTTACGTTTTTCATAAAATCTTGCGGATGTGCCGGATCGGTTGCAGCAAAAAAATCTGCAATAGAATTAAATGCAGTTCCGCCGGGCCAAGTATTGAATCCTAATAATCCGTATCTGAACAGATTGAATGAATTGAAAAAATGGAAATATTCAAAAGTTGTTCCTACCGTTAACACATGGTTACCAAGGTAGTAACTGAAGTTATCTGTAACTTGAACTACATCTTGATCTAAAATATTATGAATAGAAAAAGGTTCGTGCCCCAATGTTGTGTAAGTAATTCCGCCTTCTCCAATTTCAATTGTGGGGAAAGGTCTGCTAAACGGATCTCTGAAATCTCTAAATCTGTTATAACTAGCAAAGAATTTATTAGAGAAAGATTTGTAGTTACTTTTTAATTCCAAAGCAAAAGAATTCAATTGATTGTTTATTTGATAACCGGCCATTTTAAAAGGTAAACTATTTTGGTTTGGACCGCGACCAGTATTATTATAGCTGATAGCAAAAGGATGCGGCGGTTTTTCTCTACGTGCATTTAAATAATTGTATCTGAAAGTCAGGTTATTTTGTTCGTTTATATTCCAATCCAATTTCATCAATATTTTTTCATTATCGGTATGGTGCATAAAACCTTGATATGGTCCCGGATCATAATTGTAAACATCAATCATTCTTTGGCGAATTTTATCCATAACAGATGCTTGTACTCTACTTGTTCCTGCA
>JALSTL010000081.1 GCA_026983755.1 Melioribacteraceae bacterium
CAGAAAACGAAAAAGTAACGGGTGTTTTTAATGTGGCAAACGAAAAAGCCATAACAATAAATGAATTGGCAAAGCTCATTATAAAAACAACTAACTCAAAAAGTAAAATTATTTACGAAGATGAACGCCCTGGCGATATTAAACACAGTCTTGCATCAATAAAAGAAACCAGAGAAAAATTAAATTTTGAACCTTCGTATGATTTAATTTCTTCTTTGGAAACAACAATAAAGTATTTTGAAAAACTTAATAGATAAAATATGAAAAAGAAAAATATTTTAATTGTTTTTACCGGCGGAACGTTTTCAATGAAAATTGATGAAAAAACCGGTGGTGCCATTCCTTTTTTTCACGGAGAAGAATTAATAGAAATGATACCCGAAGCAGGAAAGTTGGCAAAGATAAGTATTTTAAACTTCGGTAATTTTCCCGGACCTCACATGACGCCGGAACGTATGTTAAAATTATCAAAAATAATAAAGAAAAATATTGATAAAAAAAATATTGATGGAATTATTGTAACACACGGTACGGATACTTTGGAAGAAACAGCTTACTTTTTAGATCTTACCGTTAAAACCGATAAACCGATAGTTGTTATCGGCGCAATGAAAACCAGTTCGGAAAAAGACTGGGACGGACCAAGAAATTTGTTAGATGCAATACACATTTGTAAGAATAGAAACAGCAAAGGAATAGGTGTGTTGGTTTGCCTTAACGGAGAAATAAATGCTGCCAGCGAAGTAACAAAAACACACACTGAAAATGTAGAAACATTTCACAGTTTGGATTTTGGTGCTCTTGGTTTTGTTGAACGGGGAAGGGTTTGGTATAATAGAATTCCAAGAAAATTAGAAGGCGTGGAAACGGATAAAGTTAATTCCAACGTTGATATTATTAAGGTTTATGCAGGTATTAAAGATAAACTCTTTAAATTTGTAGCGGATTCAGGCGTATCCGGCTTGGTTGTAGAAGCTCTTGGTGTTGGCAACGTTCCTCCACCGGCGTTTGACGGAATTAAATATGTAATTGAAAAAAATATTCCTGTGGTTCTTGTTTCCAGGTGTCCTTCCGGTGAAACCTTGGATGTTTACAGCTATGAAGGTGCGGGTAAATGGCTGAAAGAATTAGGCGTTATTTTTACAGATTACTTAAACGGACAAAAAGCCAGAATAAAACTTATATTAGCTTTGGGAAAAGGATTAAAAGGAGAACAACTTAAAAAATTATTTGAGGGCGATGACAAATAAGAATAAAGAGCATCTTGTTTTAATGGTTAGCTTTATTATAAAATACACTCTTTTTTTTGCATAAATTAAAGAAAGTATTTTCAAAACCTCCATGGTTTAAATTGTTGTTATCTATCTTGCTTATTTTAGAATAGAGCTTAATGATTTTGTTGCTGATTGTTGTTTGGGTGAATAACTTTAACTTTCTTATCCTTTTTAATATTTTTACTTTTGCCTATTATTATGAACAAATACAGTACTGAGAAAATCAATCTTAATTTATAAAACAAATATGGAAAATTTATGAAAAAGAAATCACTACTAATATTTTTTGTGTTACAAACCTTTTTATTGGCACAAAATTTTAAATTTGTTGCTATGTCCGATAGCAGAGGAAAAAACAACGGAGTAAACGATTCCGTTCTAACCGGTTTAATTAAACATATTATTACTACCCAGCCTGATGTAAAATTTTTAATTTTCGCAGGAGATTTAATTTCCGGCAGTAAAGACAACCCCGGGGCAATGTACAAACAACTACTACATTGGAAGGAAGTAATGGCACCTATCTATAATAATCCGAATATGATTTGGCCTAAAGTTTGGCCGATTATGGGCAATCATGAATCGCGTAATCGTAAAGACGAGGCGAATTTTAAAAAAGCTTTTCCAAATGTTTACAGCAACGGACCAGGTGACGAAAAAGGCATTTCATATTCATTCGATTTTGGAAATACACATTTTACATTTGTCAATACCGATAGGTGGTATTACGGAGATCCGAACGATACTACGGACGACAGAAGAGATTGGCATTACATAAAATACATTAATTGGTTGGAAAAAGATCTAAAAACGGCAAGAGAAAGAGGAGTTAAACACATTTTTGTTGTTAGTCACGAAATGATATATCCGACCGGCGGACATTTACATGATGGATTGGCAAATTTAGGAAGAAAATTCAAAGGTGTTGTTGATTCAACAAGAGCATGGTATTTGGATAGAAGACAAAAGGTAATCGATATTTTAAAAAAATATAATGTTGATGCTCATATTTGCGGACATGAACACACTTATGCCAGACAAAAAGTAAACGGAGTTTTTGAAATTATTGCCGGAAGCGCAGGAGCGCATTTGTATTATCCCAACCCAACATATCGTGCCGATGCAGATTCTCATTATGTTTGGGAAGAAATGAGTTATACAGCCGCAATTCCATACTATAAAACATTAAATTATTTTTATGGTCCTGGTGAAAATTCTCAAGCATCTAGAAACTTTGTTACAAAAAGAGCATTCAATTATGCAGTTTTTGATGTTCACGAAGATACGGTTTTTGTTGAAACATACGGAGCTTTTCCAAAAAAAGAAGAGAGTACCGAAATGGGAACAAAAATACATCTTATAGATAAATTCATAATTAAAAAGGACTAAAATAAGTTACTTTAAATTAAAAGTATATTTGATTATATTGGAAATTAACTAAAATTATACTAAATAAAAGTAAGGAATAGTAATGGGAAATTTTGTAGAAAATTTTTTAAGCTCAATGGGCCCCCAAGTTATTGAGCACTTATCATCAACGCTTGGCTTGGGAAAAGAAACTGCAGCAGCAATTGTTCCGCAAGTTTTACCAATGATATTGAGCGGACTTAAAAAACAAAAAGATAATTACGGCGGAGAGCCAAGAGTAGAACATATCTTAAATAAATACGGTAGCTCAAGTGTTTTGGATGACATTGCCGGATTATTTTCAACAAAAGCAAAAGATC
>JALSTL010000082.1 GCA_026983755.1 Melioribacteraceae bacterium
ATTTTATAAAAAAATAGATTATATCGATTAGGAAATAGACAATTGGTATTCCTCATTTTCCTATATAAAAAAAATTTTATACTACAAAGATTTTTTAATTTTTATTAAATCAAAAAATCTATTTTCACAAAATGTTTTACAATCTCACTCCCACTCAAACAAATCCTTCTAATTTAGATTATTTATATTTTAATTATTATACAAAGTTAAATTATTTTTGAATCCGTTATATCAAGCCTTTTCGGATAGCCTTTGCTACTGCTTCGGATTGTGAATGTACGTGAAGTTTTTTATAAATATTTCTAATATGATGTCTAACTGTATCTACACTAATAAAAAGTGAATCGGCTATTTGTTGATAGTTATCTCCTTCGGAAAGTTTACTAACTACTTCCCTTTCCCTATCCGAAAGTTGAACATCCGTATCTTTTTCGAAATTATTTTTATTGTTTTTTTGAAAAACCGAAATCACTTGTCTTGCAATCATAGAACTCATAGGCGAACCTCCTTCGTAAACTTCTTTAATTGCTTCAAGTAATCTGCTTGGCGGTGTATTTTTTACCAAATAACCGCAAGCTCCGGCACACAATGCTTCAAAAACAACATTGCTTTCTTTATAAACAGTAAGCATTAAAATATCCAATTCGGGATTTATTTGCTTTGCTTTTTTTACTCCTTCGATTCCGTTAATTCCGGGTAAACCTATATCCATAAGTACAACATCAATAACTAAATTTTTTAATTCCGATAAAAAATCTTCGCAATTTCCATAAGAGGCAACACATTTGTAACCTTCGGTTCCGTTTATTAAAGCGGCTAATCCTTCTCGTATATTCGTGTTGTCTTCTATTATTGCTACATTAATCATTTATTTAATTGTTCCTTTAAAAATAATCCGAGTTCCTTTTTCGGGTACGGAATTAATAGTAATATTTCCATTTATTTTTTTTGTCCGGTTTTTAATGTTAACCAAACCGTTGCCGTTAAAATCTTTTTTACTATTGAACCCTTTTCCGTTATCTTCCAAACTTATTGTAAGTTTATTTCGGTTTACAAAAATTTGAAGTGATATTTTATTACATCCGCTATGTTTAATACTGTTGTTTAACGCTTCTTTAAAAATCAAATATATATTTTGTCTATATTCCAGCGGTAATCTTATTGAATTTAATTTTTCCAAATTTGTTGTTACAAGTTTAATACCAAGTTGTTGAAGAATTTCGCCATAAGAATCCTTAAGTCTTACAATCAAATCGTATAGAGAATCTTGTTTCGGATTAACAACCCAAACAATGTCGCTCATTACATCAACAAGGTTTCTGGATAATTGGCTGACTTGATTAAGATGTTTTTTGGCTAATTGCGGTTTTGCTATTTCGTGCGAAGCAATTTCACTGAGTATTGATATTTCCGTTAAACCGGCGCCAATATTATCGTGTAAGTCTTCCGCTAAATTATTTTTCAATTTATCCATTTCGATTAAGTGATTAAATCTTTGATAAACAAAAAAAGCAATCAAAGCAATAACGGAAAAAGTTACTAAGGAAATGAACCACCATTTACTCCAGAACGGAGTTAATATTTCAATTTCTATACTTGCATTGTTTTTGCTCCATAGTCCGTCGGCGTTAGTACCGTAAACAATAAATTTGTAATTACCCGGACTTAAGTTTGTATAATTTACTTTTCTGTTTGTTGCATCGGTTAAAGACCAATTTTTATCCAAGCCTTCCAGCATAAATTTATATTTGTTTTTAAGCGGATTAACATAATCCAACGATGCAAATTCGAAAGAAAAGTAATTTTGACTTCTATCCAAAGTTAACTTATTTTTTTTACCAATTACGGTTTTATCAAAAATTTTTATTTTACTAATAACAACCGGCGGATTATAATTGTTTAATATTATATTATCCGGATAAAAGTAGTTTAATCCTTTAATACCGCCAAAGTAAAAAATTCCATTTTCCGATTTAAGATAAGCACCGCCGTTGAATTCCAAACTTTGAAGTCCGTCATTTAAATCGTATTGAGTAAATGCTTTTAAATCTTCTTCAATTCTGAAAATACCCTTATCGCTACTAATCCAAAATCTGTTGAACTTATCTTTCAATATTCCGTAAACATCATCGCAAGGTAAATTTATTTTTTCTCTGAGGTGAACAAATCTTTCTTTATTTATATCGAAAATTTCCAAACCACCTCCGAAAGTTCCTATCAATAATTGTCCGTCATTTGTTTCGTTAATTACCATAATACGATTATCGCTTAAAGAATTTTTATATTTATCGTTATGGATATAATATTTAAACAATCCGGTATCCGGATTATATTTGTTTAATCCTCCTCCGAAAGTTCCTATCCACAATATTCCTTTTTTGCTTTTGTAGATTGTATAAATTCTATTATCGCTTAAACTGAAAGGATTGGAAGGATTATGTTCGTAACTAAAAAATTTTGCTTTATGTGTTTTATAAAATTCTGCAATATTCAATTTATCCAAACCACCGCCGAATGTTCCAATCCAAAGTGTTGAATCGTTTTCCAGCAACAAGCTTTGTATTTGATTTGCACCAATTGAATAACGATTTTCATTTTTATAAATAAAATGTTCAGACTTTTTTGTTTTAGTATTGTAAAAGGTTAAACCTCCCGAATATGTACCTATCCAATAATTATTTTTGCCATCTTCTACAATAGCACGCACATGATTGGATAAAAGAAAATTATTTTCTTCGGTTAAATATGTATAACTTTTTTTCGTCGGATTATAAATATTAACTCCACCTCTAAAAGTTCCAATTAACAAATTATGATTTTTAGTTTCATATATTTTCCAAATAATGGCATCGTTCAACGATTTATATTTTCGTTTTTTAATCGGGAAAGAAAAGAATCTGTTTTTCCCTTTTTGTAATTTATTTATTCCTCCTCCTAAATTTGTACCAACCCAAAGTAACCCGGAACGATCTATATATAAAGAAATTACTTCGTTTTCGCTAAGAGAGGATTCATCAAAAAAATTAGCTTTGAGGTTAATAATGTTTTTTCTTTTATTTAACTTAAAAAGACCTCCGCCGAAACTTCCGAACCAAATTTCATTTTTATCCGCTATTATTGTAATTATGTCGTTTCTAACCATTCCTTTCGATGCGTATGATTCAACATTATAATTATTGAAAACAACATTCTGCGGTTTATTGTATTTATACTTACTCTTTATTTCCGAAATACCGCTATCGAAAGTAGCAATCCAAATATTACCTTCGGCATCTTCACATAATGATGTTACATTTTTACCGGCAGAGTAAGAATTATCGGGTATGAAATTTTCAAAAATTATTTGTCCTTTCATATCTTTTAGTTGGCTTCGGGATAAACCTCCTCCGAAAGTTCCAATCCATAAGTAATTATTTTTATCAATTAGCAATTTAGAAATTTTATTGGAGCTTAATGTATTTGGGTTATTTTTAAAACTGTAATAATATTTTTTTTCCTTCGTTTCGGGATTGAATTTTATCAAACCTTTCCCCCAAGTTGCTATCCACAATTCACCGTTTGCATCTTGAGCAATAGATGTTATTGTACTGTAATGATAACGCGAAAATGAAATTGGGAAGTTCAATATTCTTTCGTCTTTTGTGCTGAACCACGAGCTGCTTGAGGCAATGTCATAATGAGTAAAAGATTCCGTTGTTTTGTTAAATTTGTTTAATATGCCGTTTGTCGTACCAATCCAAAGTATGCCGTTATTGTCTTCAAAAACAGATGTTATTCCGTTATCAGAAACTGAAGTTGAATCTTTTGGATTATTGGTGTAAACAACAAATTCATAACCGTCGTAGCGGTTCAATCCGTTCGCCGTACCAAACCACATAAAGCCCTCTTTATCTTGCAAAATGGAATAAACCGTACTTTGTGATAATCCTTCTTTAACACCAATATGTACAAATTTATATTTTCCGTTTTCAATTGAATTTATGTTAGAAAATATTACTTTAAAAAAAACAAATAATAAAATTACAATATAACTATCTTTGCGTTTCATAATAAAATATACACAATTCTATTAAAATTTATTCACGTAATTATTTGCGAATAAATTTGAATTTTTTAGTTTAATTAGTTTGAATCCAAATTATGCATTATAATTTAGAAATTGTTTTTAAAACTCTAATATGCAATAAGTTAAAGAGACTTTTTTATTTAATTCTTCCTAATGCTTTGTATTAGAATAATTGCTTTATTTTCAATAGTTTAGTGCTATTCTGTTTTTTCCTTGCATAATTCGGGTTGAATGTTTACTATATAAAAACATAATATCATCATGTAAAAGCGAAAATTAAAAGTAATTATTTTTCAGGTGTTTATGTGTAATAATTTTTGTATAATTCCGAATCCTTTTTACAAAAAAAACATCACATACATAAACAATTTAATAAATTTATTAAGGAGAAAAATGACTGAACATTTAACAAAGCAAACTTTTTTGGAAAAAGTTTTCAACTACGAGCAAAATAAAGAATGGAAATTTAACGGCGATTTACCATGTATTATAGATTTTTATGCAGATTGGTGTCAGCCTTGTAAAATTGTAGCTCCTATTTTGGAAGAATTAAGTGAGGAATATGCCGGAAAAATTAATGTATATAAAATAGATACCGAATCGGAACGAGAATTAGCAGCTGCATTTGGTATTCAGAGTATTCCTTCTTTATTGTTTTGTCCTAAAGATGACAAACCGCAAATGGCACAGGGTGCATTGCCTAAACCGGCTTTGGTTGAAGCAATAAATAGTGTTTTATTAAAAACAACACCTGCCAACTAAAATATATTTTTTTTTAAGTTAAGCCGTTTAATAAAATTTATTAAGCGGCTTTTTTATTTATTGAACAGTAATATTTGTATTTATTTTAAATTTATTTTTCCTACCCACAATTTTTTCCCCGTTTATAATAAATATCCATTTCCCCTTTCTTTTTTGAGGATATGAAATTTCTGCAGGATATTTAGCGGAATAATGTTCGTTATTAAATAAATATCTTTTTGCAATAGTAGAATCCGGTTCTAACAAATCAATATAATCCAAAGAAATTTCTTGGTTAAATTTGAAAAAGAAATTTAATTTTCCGGTTAAATACATATAACGATATTCTGTTTTAACGGTTACATTTTTAGTAGTATCTTTCAAATCAATTTTGTATTTCGATGTATAATTTTTAACTACATTTGCAATAAATGTTGTATCACTAAAATCTTTTAGGGCTAGTGTTATTTGATAGTTGCCGGTTTTTAAGTTTTTCAAAGTATCGGGTGTTATTTTATGGGTATTTTTTTGTTCCAATTTTATTAAAGCCCCTATAGGATCCGACATTATAAAAATATTTCCTTTAGTTTCTTGGGGTTTCAATTGAATATTTTTTTTTATAGTTGAATTTTTAAGTAAGTGTATAACAAATGATGTATCGGTAAAATTACTTTTCGATAATTTTATATTATAATAACCCGGGGTTAAATTCGTTAAACTATCCGGTGTAAATTTATTTGTAGTTATGTTATTCAAAAAAATTTCTGCCTGCGGCGGAGAAGATGATATGTATATTTTACCCGAAGTAATTATTTTTTTAAGTTTAATATTTTTGGTAGTTCTTAAATTTTTAAAAACCTTTACTGCAAAAGAAGTATCATAAAAATTCTTTTTTTGTAAAGTTACTTCGTACAAACCGGATTCCAGATTGGTAATACTATCGGGTGTAACTTTATTTATATCGGTTCCCAGTAAAATAATTTTAGCTCCGCTTGGTTCGGAGGTTAAATAGATACTTCCGTTTAACGTTTTATTAACTTCTATTACATTTTCGTCAACGCAACCGTTAATTATCAGCGTAATAGTTACAATTAAAAATATTTTAAAAATTGGTTTCATGTTCTTAAATAATTATTTAATCTTAATAATTTTAATTCTTCTATTTTTCATCCTTCCAAAAACCGTATTATTATTTGCAATCGGAACGGAATCTCCCATAGCGGCAAATTCCAAATTTGCAGGAGGAACATCCCTTTCTATTAGATATCTTCGAATAATATTAATTAACTTTTTAGATAGTTCTATTGCTTTTAAATGATTTGTTTGTTTATCAACATGCCCTTCAATTCTCCAATGTTGTTTGGAATTTGTTTTCATCGCTTTTATAATTTTTTCCAATTTAGTTAAACCGTTTTTCTTTATAGTTTTGGAATTCAAGTCTAAAATCTGGTCAACATTTAAAATATAATACCAATTATTATTCAAACTATCGGTTTCTTCTTTTTTATAATTTTTAATTATCGGTTTAACATCGGGACATCCGTCATTATCTTTGTATCCGTTTTTATTTTCCGGTTGATTGGGACATTTATCATCAACATCCGGAATGCCGTCTTTATCATTGTCAAAATCCGGGCATCCGTCCGTATCTTCAAATCCGTCGAAATCTTCCGGTTGATTAGGGCATTTATCATTACTATCCAAAATGCCGTCTTTATCATTGTCAAAATCCGGGCATCCGTCCGTATCTTCAAATCCGTCGAAATCTTCTTTAATGTTTACACAAACATCCACACTATCTGGGATGCCGTCTTTATCGTTGTCAAAATCCGGACATCCGTCTTCGTCTTCATATCCGTCAATATCTTCAGCTATGTATGGACAATTATCATCTTCGTCGTAAATACCATCGCCGTCGGAATCTTTCTTTTGAAATATATTATAACTAATACCAATATTAAAATCTGTGAAATAATCGTTATGAATTCCAAATTTAATTCCGTCTAAATTATCGCTTAAGATAAAATTTAATCCCGTTGTAAAAGTTAATGTTATTGCATTCTTCAATAAATAATTTATTCCAATTTTAGTTTCCAATCCGAAAGATTTATTGTCAACACCATTTATTTTATCAATTAAATTACTGTAAACATGCGATTCGGAAAAAGTAAAATTATGGAAAGAGGCACCCAAATATATAAAAGGATATAATTTTTTATCATTTATAAAACGATAAGAAGTACCTACACCGAATGAAATATCGTTGGTAAGGAAGTTACTCGAAAATCCTAAATTATTTTTTTCCCCTTTTAATGTTCTGAATCCGGCATTAAATCCCAAACTTAAATTGGATAAATCTTTATCATTAAATCTATACTCAACACCTAAAATAATGTTGCTACCGGAACTTGCCGTAATATAGTCACTAACAGCAACATTCATTCCCGCAGAAAATTTTATATTAACATCACCAAGAGTTTTACTGGATTGGGCAAAATTGTTCTGGGTAAATATAACATTTGTATAAACTATTATTAAAATACAAACACTTAAAATTCTTATCCTTTTCATCAATTATAAAAATAATTTTAAAATATTCTTTAAGTAATAATAACTTAATGTTTTTGTCAATAGTATTATCGGAAAATAATTTTTGATTTCTTAAAAGAAACAGATATTGACAACCATTAAAAAATAAAAATCGAACCGAGAATAAAGCCTCGGTTCGATTTTTTTGAAGAGTTAATTTAAGAATTCAAACTTATTTATACGTAAATACTATTTTAACAACAAAAGTTTTTTTGTCTTAACAAAACTGCCGGCTTGCAATTTATAAAAGTAAACACCGCTAGGTAAATTATTAGCGTTAAATGTTACTTGGTATGTACCAGCCGGTTGTTTTTTATTAACCAATGTTGATACTTCTTTACCGAGAATGTCGAAAACATTTAGTCGTATAAAAGAATCAACGTTTATACTATATTGAATTTTTGTAGTGGGGTTAAACGGATTAGGAAAATTTTGATATAATTTAAAATGAGTAGGTAATTTTTTTCCAACTCTTTCAACTGAAGTTGGTAAAATTGTTTGTTCATAAATTTGTTTGGCCACCACTCTTTCAAATAAAATTCTATGGCCTGCATTATTTAGATGAACACCGTCACCGGAATTAAATTCAGGTTTTATTTTATTATTAGAATCAGCAATGCCTGACCAGAAATCTATAGCAAATTTGCCGAAACGAGCAAATGTAGAATCCCTCATTTCAACTTGCATTGTTCTTTTTTCTTCGGAAAAATTTCTGGGTTGAGTAGTGGAAATCCAAACCGGAATATTAACTTCTGCAGCTTTTGCAAGTATTGAATCATAATTGGCTAATTGTTCTTGAACACTAAAACCGTTTGCAACATCATTTGAAGGAAGATTTATAATTATGGCTTTAGGATTAAAAGAAATGGCCTTTGTAATATTATGAGCAACATCGGGTTTCGGTTTACCTTGAGGCGGAGTAAAACCATCGGGCATAAGTTGATAAGTTGTGTAACCTCCAACGGCAAGGTTAATAACTTTAACTGTTGTATTTTTACTAAAAATATATTTCCTATATCTATTTACCCAAGCACTATCGGGAGAACTTGGTCCGGTTCCAGCGGCTGTGGAAGAGCCAAGCACAACTATATTTTCGGTTTTATCTGTAGTTACAATTTTAAAAACTTTATCGCTAATATCAAAAAATTTAGGATTATCTTGTTTAGTTATTTTAATTAAACAAGAATCTGAATTCAAGTTGTCTGGTATTTTCCATTTGGTATATTCTCCGTTAATTGCCGGAGTTGCTGGCGATAAAGTTTCCCAAGTAGTTCCGTTATCGGAAGAAAATTCTATTTTAACAATACTTACATTTTTACTTTGCCATGTAATTCTTGGGAAAGAGCCTGTTGTCCAATATTCATCGCCGTTTGGTGAAGTAATTTGAATTGTTGGGAATCCACCGAAACCGGCAATTTCTTCGTCGGTTAAAGCTCTGGAAAACAATTTAATATCTGAAACAGTTATTTGATTATCTTCGGCACTTTCATCTGCAAACAATAATAATTTGGAAGTCAACGCAAATCTACCGTCAATATCTTGAGGAACACCCGTCTTAACTTTTACACCATTTACGTAATAATCATGTTTATTACCATTTGCAATGCTAATTGCTATTCTATACCATTTGTTGGCAAACACAACAGGGTTAGAGTAACCAGTAACTTTTATTCCCAATTTACCTTTTGAAGACACAAACCAATCGGCATCGTTAGAATTAGTAGTATCGGTTTGCATTAAAGCATACCATAACCCGTCTTCTGAAATTTTAATATCCATCATTAAAGTATAACTATTTACTTTCGTACCTCCTCCGTTAGGAGCAATGCCGTGTTCAATAGTATAAAAACTACCTGGTCCAATACTAACAGCCCCGTCATTTTCAGCAGGTCCTTCAACGGCAGAGTGTGTTCCTGTAAGAATTAAATCGTTACCGCTTTCAGCCACAGTTAAACTATCCGGGTTATCAAAAGTCCAGTGCCCTACCAAACCTAAACCTACATTTTCTTCAATAATGGAAAATGCATGATTACTTATATCGTATATAGATGTATCATTAACATCCGTTAATTTAAGGAAAACAGATTCTTCGGGATTACTTGGTAAATTCCAAGCATAACCGCCGTCGGCAGCAGAAACATTTTCAGCAATTGTTTGCCAAGTATTCATACTATCGGTTGAATACTCAATATTAATAGTTTCTATTTGAGTACTTTCCCATAGAATTGTTTGTTGACTATTTACTTTCCATTGTTCTCCACCGTTTGGAGCAATTAGTTCTAATGTTGGATAGCCACCTAAAGCAGCAATTTCATCATCATTCAAATCTTTTGAAAACAATTTTATATCAGCAACATCAATGCTATTGTCTTCACCGTTTTCATCGGCAAAAAATAATATTTCACTTCCCAATGCAAATCGCTCATCAATGTTTTGAGGAGTTCCGGATAAAACTTTTTTCCCGTTGATATAATAATCGAATCGGTTTCCGTTGGAAACGCTTGCCGCAATTCGATACCATTTATTAGGGATTAGTTTTTTTGATGTATATCCAACAGCTTTTATGCCTAGCTTGCCGGAAGAAGAAATAAACCAATCACCGTCACTTACGTTCGTCGAATCCGTTTGAAATAAAGCATACCATTGACCAAGATCGTGAAATCTTACATCCATTACCACAGTGTATTGATTTACCTTAGTACCATTGCCATTGGGCGCAATTCCGTGTTGAACAGTATAATAACTTCCAACACCAATAGTAACAGCTCCGTCGCTTTGTGTATAACCTTGTATCGCGGTATGGGTGCCGGTAAGTTGAAGTGGGTTTCCTATTTCTGCCGCTGTCAAATCATCTGGATTATCAAAACTCCAATGCCCAACCATGCCATTATTTTGGGCTAAAGTGATTGCCGAAAGCATTATGCTTATTATAATCAATAATTTAATTTTCATTTTTTACCTCTAATATTATTTAATTAAATTCATTTTTTTTATTTCAGTGTAATTATTAGCTTCCAATCTATAATAATAAACACCACTGCTAAGTTCAGATGCATTAAAAATTATTTTATGAAAACCGCTTCTCATAATTTTTTTGTTTATTAAAGTTTTAACTAGTTTACCTAAATTATCAAAAACCGTTAACTTTACAATACTTGTTTCAGGCAATTCGAATTGTATTGTTGTTGTTGGGTTAAATGGATTAGGATAATTAACTTCCAAATTATATTTGTGAGGTTTACTTAACTTGTTATTTATTCCTACCGTGGTATCCGTAATAAAAGCTTTTTCATCAGACCAATCCGACCACTGAAGATTTTTATCACGGTATCTAATTCTTATCCAGTACTTACTATTTCCGGTTGGAAGCATGGTTGATGTTATTGTATAAGAAGTTAAATCTATACCCATATTTTTATCAATTGGTGTTAAATCCGGTTTAGGGGTAACACCATATATATTTTCAAAATCTCTTTTTATATTGAGAATAGGTGAGTTGTAATCTCCTGCAGTAGATGTGATTTGAATTTGAGAACTCATTATTTCATAGGTCCCGTTGTATTCGGAGGCATGGATCATAAAAGGAAATTTTATCGTTTCATCTTGGAGCGGATTGAGTATTTCCGGTTTTAAAGGTGGTGTTTGATTTTTTTTGTCTCTGAAAAATTTATCCAATACTATATTGTCTAATTTTTTATCGGGATTTCCTAATGTATAAGTAACAGCGGAATATTTTTTATTTTTAATATCAACATCAATAATAGTGTAAATATTATAATCGAAAGTTTTTTGAATTTCAGGATAGTCATGTTGATTTTTATACATCCCCCAACGGTCCAAATTTGAATTTCCCCCGCCATCAAGCAGTAATCTGAAGTTCCCGTTTTCTACTGTTCCTCTTTCGTAATTATGTGAATGTCCGTATGATAACATATCTACTTTGCTATATTTTTTTAGCATGGGAATAATTTTATTTTGAACATATTCGGTATTCCCATCCGGCCAAAGCTCGCTATGCCCGGGATGATGATTAAATACAAATATCCAATCGATTGTTCCGTCTGCTTGAGCGGCATCCAACGTATTTTTCAACCAATTTAATTGAATATTATTTCTATGTTGGGTATTACTATTAAGTGTAATAAATTTTATTTTTCCTATTCTGAATGAGTAATACTTCTCACCTTCGGTTCCCCCAAAATCTTCGTAATTCATGTAGTTATAAAAGTATGGTGATTCCTTTTCATGATTACCAATACTAACCATGTGAGGGATATAAGGTGAAAGAGGAGCTATGGGTTGAAAATATTCATTTTGATATTGTGAAAGTATATTACCGTCTGTAATAATATCACCAACATTATAGATAAGATTTACACTATCAACGAAATTATTACCGTACAAAGTTAATAATTTGCTTTTTAGGGAATCGTATATTTCACGAAATCTATCCGGTGAAGTTCTATCGTCTCCTAATATTACAAAACGAATATGTCCTTCATTTGCATAATCTAACGGTTGCGTTTTGAAATTATAGATTTGAGTTTCTATGGAATCAGTTTTTACTTTATAATAATATTTTGTTCCGGCTGACAAGTTTTCCAGCTTAGCTGTATGCCAAACTGTTGATGGTGTAAAGTAATGTGTTTTAGCTTGAACAGTGTTACCAAGTTTATCCGATGGTCCATAAAGTACAACAGGATTGTTTCCTTTGGAAGCCCAACTTATATATATTGAATTAGGTGTTGGTGATTGTAGGTAAGGTACCACCGGTTTTTCCGTAATTGTAATCGAGTAACCTCCCAACTGGGCAATTTCACTATCGGACAAATCTTTGGAAAAAATTTTCACATCTGCAACATCAATAATATTGTCTTCTCCGTTTTCATCTGCAAAAAGTAATACGGAGGGTTGCAAAGAAAACCGACCGTCAATACTACCATGTTTACCACTAAGAGCTTTATGTCCGTTTATATAATAATCATATCTTTTTCCGTTTGAAACACTTATTGCAATTCTATACCATTGTTTAGAACTTAGAGTTTCATTAGTATAACCAAGTGCTCCAATTCCAATTGTACCGTTTTGCGAAATAAACCAATCTCCATCGGTTACATTTGTCGTATCCGTTTGGTATAAAGCATACCATTTACCAATTTGTTTTACACGAATGTCCATTACAATGGAATAATTATTTACTTTATTTCCTCCGCCATTAGGATTTATATTATGTTTTACTTTAAAATAACTGCCTACACCAATCTGAACAGCACCATTGTTGCTATCTGGTCCTTCTATTGCTGTTTGAGTTCCAATTAGACCCAATGGAGTTCCAATAGCTGCTGCGGTTAAGTCATTTGGATTATCAAACGTCCAGTGACCAACCAAGTAATCAGAAGGTGATTGAGCGAAATATATATTGTAGCTTAACATAAAAGTTATTATTAAAATTATTGTTTTTCTCATAAGTATCCTCTTTATAGTAATAAGTTTTTATTTATAAATATATTGTAACTTAATTTCAAGTAATTAACTGTTGCAACATGTTTAATTTCAAAGTGACTTGATGAAAGCTGTATATACCACGTAGAATATCTCAGATTATTGAGGTATTAACTAAGTTCATATCTTAATATTTGGTTTAATTTCCTTTAGGTGGTAATTCTTTAAGCATGATAATAAAATTTTTATTCAAATGATTATCTACTTGAATTTGTTGTTGCATTCATAACTTAAATTTTTATCTATTATAATAACTTTGTTAAAGATATAACTAAATTTGATTTATTTTAGATAAACCAGTTTTCTTAGTTTCGAAAAATTGTTACCTTTCAGTCTGTAATAGTATATACCGGAACTCACGGGTTGATTAAATATATCAACTCCGCTCCATTCTAAGGAATATGTACCTGCAGCGGTTTTCCCAAAATATTTTTGATAAACTGTTTTCCCAATTGAATCGTATATTTCAAAAGCAATATTATCCGTATGATTTATTGTAAATTTAATTTGTGTTGTACCGTTAAAAGGATTTGGATAGTTCTGATAAAGTTTAAAATTGTCATTTAACTTTGGAGTTTTATTTTTTATTACACCGGTAGATAATTGGTCCAGAATAATTGCATTAACAAAAGTACTATCAATATTCTGTTCAAAGTAAATATCAATAATTCCATCAGTAACAGTAATTTCTTTTTCGATTTTATAAAATGCATTTCTTCCTGCTTTAGCGTAAACATCTATATTCTTACTTATATATTCATTCTCTGCAATAATATTAAATGTTCTTTCCCCAACAAGGTTGTTATCTTTTTCTGCAAATAAAA
>JALSTL010000083.1 GCA_026983755.1 Melioribacteraceae bacterium
TTACCGTGTCATTTAAAGCCATTTTTTCGCTTATAGATATAGGTTGAATATCACTGCTCCATTGTTCAAAATATTTTTGCAACATATCAATAGAATCATTTTCAAATGCGCTGCATAAATAAGTATCCTCCTTCGGTGTTAACCTAACACTTGAACAACCAATAAAACAAAAGCATGTTAAACTTAAAATATAAATTATTTGAATAATAGCTTTTTGCATTATTTAATTATCCGCTGATGTCATGTTATCTATACGGCTCACCTCAACAACATCATTTTTTTGTTTTGTACCAAGCTGTTTACCCGTAATGTATAAAAATAAATTCCGCTTGGCAAATTACTAGCATCAAATATTACGGAATAATTACCGGGAGATTGTTGTTTGTTAACCAAAGTTGATACTTCTTTACCAAGTACATCATAAATTTTTAATTGCACTAGTTGAGACGTTGCATGCAACGTTTTTACGGCAACCGGTATTGTATATTTAATTGTGGTTGTCGGGTTAAAAGGATTGGGATAGTTTTGGTTTAAGACTATTTTTGCGGGAAGAATATTATTATTTTTTACACCGGTTACACTCAGTTCATTAAGCGAAATAGAAGCAGATTGAAAAACTTTTTTTGTGGAAGAACTTTGAATAAATACAATAATTTTAATATTGTCTTTATTCCATAATTTATTAAAATTTACTGTTGCGGAAAGTTCTTTTGTTTCGTTTAGATTTATATCAAAAGCATCGCCGGTAGGATTAACAATTTTACGCATAACATTATTATGTACAGAAATTCCGTTTCTACCGGCATAATTTATATTATCTTCAACAACAACGTAGTTAATTGTTAAATCGTTTTCCGAAATATCGGCTGTTTTTGTTACCATTACTTTTATAGTAAAAGAACTGTCATTATAACTTCCGGAAAGGGATAAATCTATTTTACTTTGTTCCGCCGTAAGCACGTCAAGTTCCGAAGCCCATCCGTCATAGTTATTTGATTTATGTATGCCGTTAAAAAAAGCTTGAGGCGTTGAAGAAAAAGAACCATAAAAAGTATTTTTGTCTTGTGAATCCGAGGTGTTATGTTTATAAAGTTCATCGGAACTATACGGGAAAGCCATGTGGTAATAAATATATTCTATCTTATTACCGTTCGCAGTTTGAAGATATTTATTTATTGCCGAATGTGCCGGTGGACAAAGCGGACAGTGAGAATTTGTAAAAATTTCCACCAGTACTTTTTTATTACCTGCGAAAGCTATTGTTGTTAACAGTAAAAAAAATATTAAAATTTTATATGTTAATTTCATAATCGTTTCTCCTTTGTTATATATTTGTTTGAAATGAAAATCTGAAACCTTTAAAAGGTAAAGTATAACGACAAATTCCGTTTGAGCAAATTTGTCCGCCTCTTTCTCTTCCATAAGAAAGGGCTATTAAATTTGAGCCGGATAGCCTGTAGCCAACTTCTCCAAGCAACCAATCTTTTCTGCCAGATAAATCGAAATTATTTGTTGTATGTTCGTATCTAAACGATATTGTAAGTTTGTTATAAACTGAAGCAACTATGCTGAAAAAATGATTATTAAAAGATTCTTCTCCCACATTAAAATTATCGTCAACTTTTTCAAACTCGTATTGAAAAATAGCTGACAAATATTTAGTAAAAGGATATTGAAATTGTGTGGGGATAACTAATGATTTAATCGTATGACTTCCTCTTGTTCCCGTAATATCGTTATAAAAAGATTTTTCTCTTTTGGCTATTCCTAAACGTAAAACGGTGTTTATGTTAAAATAATATTCTCCTTCCAAAAACATTTCGTAATAAGGAGAAAAATTAATTTTTGCGGAAGGGAAGAATTCATTCGATTCATCAAGCATAAAAGTAAAATCGGTTTTGTTATAAACATACGATTGAAGATAACTTGCCAAACTCATATTCAAATTCAAATTGAATTTTTCATTCACATTATAAATTGCGTCCAATTGAAAACCGACCTCGTTGTTAAAATCAACAACATGCATTGCTCTGCTTAACAAAGTATAACTATGTTCTTTCATAACAATCGGGGGGTTTTGAAACGGCAAAAACTTTGTTGTTCTTGTTACATCGTTTTTTAAAAACGGATTTTGTAAATCGAATTTGTAATTTTTGTAATCGACGGTAATTCCCAATTTTTTACCCGCATAAGAAAAAGAAGAATAAAATCCGTTGCCTTGCGAAGAACTTTTATCTGCAGGTGTATAAACCCATTTATGCGCCCAGCCGAAATAAAAGTTTATTTTTTTGTAATTAAAATCCATATAAAAACCGGGTAATTCCGCTTTGGCAACTTTGCTGATATTCGATTGCGGAATTATAGCTTCCGAACCGATAAATGAAGCACCCAGTTTTCCCAATCCTTTTATTTTGTATTCAATATTTCCGCCTCGTAGCTTATATTTTTCATATCTTACAATATTAACAGAATCTCTATAATTAATTGTACCGGCAATAAGTGAAAATTTGAATTTATAGTATTTGTAATGTGCCTTTATTCCGTCTAACCAAGTATCGTAAGCAAGACCCCTGTTCTCAAAAAGATTTAAAACCAAACCTCTGCCGTAAAGTTCCGATGAATTTCCAATTCTTAAATACAGTCCTTTATTTTTGTACTCTATAAACCTTCTGCTAATACCTTTGAATTTATCACCGACTTCAGGTGGATTGTCGTATAAAAACCTAAATCCCAAAGTAATTTTTTTGGGTAAGGAAATTCTCACATCCGTTAGGTTTTCAAAATATTCAAATTGTTTGCTGTTATTCGGTTCAATATTTTGGAAACCATTACCATAACGAAGTAAATTTGATACCGAAGGTGAAATTTGAGCAAAATTAATTATTGAACTGAAAAGAATAAATAATATTACAAAGTTAATTTTCATTCTTTACATCCAATAATTGTTTTATTTCTTTTTCCAACTTAATTTCGTCACCCGGTAAATAACCTATATGTTGCGAATGTATAAATCCGTTTTTATCAATTAAAATGGTTAATGGAATTGATTGACCGTTGAACTGTTGAAATAATTCTTGGTCTAAATCCGTAACTACCGGGAAGGTAAAACCGTGTGATGAAATATAAGATTTTACCTTAGCCACACTACGCGGTGAATCTTGGTTTATTGCCAAAACGGAAAAACCTTGTTCATTATATTTTTGATAAATATTTTGTATATGTTTTAATTCCGCTCTGCACGGTTTGCACCATAAAGCCCAAAAGGAAATTAAAACGGGTCCTTTTTTGTTTATTTCCTTAAAGTGTATCTCTTCTCCATTAATTTTTTCGGCTGTAAAATCAATTTTGTTTTGAGAGAGTAAAACGGAAAAATTAACCGATACAAACAAAACAAAAATTATTAGTGATAAATTTTTCATATATAGCTCATTTATTTTTTTTAATACAAGTCTTAATTTGAATATTACAATAATATTTTATAAATAGCAAAGAATAGAAAAGTTTGTTTATTATTTTCAATACTAAATATTAAACAAACTTTAAAATGACGTACGGAAGACATTTTTACATTATTTATTTGTTTACAATAAGCGTAAAAACATTTGGAACAAAACCAACGGGAAAGTAACTTTCCGGAGTGAAAATAATACGATAAATCCAACTATTCTATTATTTATCTTTTATCATATCCAAACTATCGTAAAACTTTGACTTGAAGTTAATAATTCCGATTGTAAATATGAAAGATATATAGAATAATTTAAGCATTTATAATTAAAAATAATTTGCCTAAATTTCTTGTGAAACTTTATTAAAAATTTATCATCTAATATAAAAACAATAAATTTTAATAGAATATGAAGAAAAAATATATTTTAAGAACATTGCCTGTTTTAATAGGTGCGGCAATCGGCTATGGTTATTATTATTTTATAGGATGTCAATCCGGAACGTGTCCGATTACAAGTAATCCGTATATAACAACAGCATACGGAGCTTTTACAGGATTGATATTTGCAATACCGAATAAAAAGAAAACAAGAAGAAAGAATGGTTGAAATGAGTAAAACAAAAATAACAAAAGATATCGAAATTGAAGATCTTGTGAAACTAATTCCCGATTCCGTTGTTTATTTGATGGAACAAGGGATACGATGTTTAAGATGCGGAGAACCGATTTGGGGAACATTGGAAAGTGCCGCAAAAGAAAAAGGTTTTAACGATAAAGACATAAAAAAATTTGTTAACGACTTAAATAAAATGAAATAGTTAACCGTTTATCGTAGTAATTTTAAATTAACATTTAAAAATAATTCTCACTGGGAGATAGAATGAATAAAGAAACAAAACAAAAAGAAAATAAAGCGGGGTTTTTAAGTGATCCGAAAAACAGAAGTCGTTTATATACGGCATTGTTTATAGTTGCAGCGGTTGTGTTTTTTATTGTGAATAACTTAAACGGTAAATCCGGCGAAGGACCTTTACCGCCTAACTATAATAAAATTCCTGCACGAATGATAAATCTTAGCGATTACAAAGGTAAAGTGGTTATATTGGATTTTTGGGCAACTTGGTGCCCGCCTTGTAGGAAAGGCATTCCCGATTTAATAGAAATAAAAAAAGAAATGAAAGGTAAAGATTTTGAAATAATCGGAATATCTTTGGATTCTTTTACCCGTGGCGGTGCAACCAAAGATGATGTTGTTCCTTTTATTAAATCTCACGGTATAAATTACCCGATTGTTTTAGGAGATCCAAGCATTGCTCAAAGATACGGAGGTATTCGTTCCATTCCTACCTCTTTTGTTATTGATAAAGAAGGTTATATTTTATCTTATTATCAAGGTTTGGTTCCTAAACAAAGATTTTTGGATGATATAAAAAAAGCAATTGCCAAAAATTATAAATCGAATAAAAAATATTTGGCACCGGATTTTTCATTACCATTAGTTCAATAAAAATTATGAAAATAAAATTATTCTATTATATAATTATCGTCTTTTTGCTAACATTTTCCGCATGCAATTCCGAAAAAAAAATTGAGCAAAATACAACTATAGACTATCATAAAGAATTTAAAAAATATGCGGCGGATTATTTACTGGCTTTAAAAGCCGTACTCGTAAGAAATTTAAAAAACGGTGGACCCCTAAAAGCCGTAACCGTTTGTTCCGATACGGCACAAGCTTTAACAAAAATGTTTTCCGATGCAATAGGACTTAAAGTTAAAAGGGTAAGTTTTAAAAATCGTAATCCTAACGATGCACCGGATGTAGTGGAAGCCGAAATTTTAAAAAAATATGAAAAGATGCATAAAAATAATAAGCTAACCAGCGATACGGAAACATTCGGCAAATATACTGTGAACGGGAAAAAAATTATAAGATATATGAAACCGATTATTGTAGAAAAAAAATGTTTGATTTGTCACGGTAATATAAATACAAAAATAAAAAAGAACATTAAAGAATTTTTGAAAAAAAAATATCCGCATGATAAAGCCGTAAATTATTCCGCAGGCGATTTACGAGGAGCAATATCAATAACAAAAGAGATGTAAGAAATTATATTCCGAATTTATAAAGCTGCCGTTATTAAAGCAGATTTATTTTTTTATGGGTTTCCGTCTTTTAAGTTTTGTTTTAATTCCAAAAATTCAGCCAGTCTTTCCAAAACTTCCCAAGAATAAATTCCGGCACTCTCTCCGTCTTTCCAAATAATATTAATTGCATAATTTCCCACGGGTTTAATATCGGCAATTTCATATTTGCCGGGTTTATCCGGACCTTTAGGCGGAGGCGGAATATGTTTCCAGAGAATAGTTTCTCCTTTGTTACCAGCATCGGGTGATTCGTCTCTTAAAAATTTTAACGGAAATATGGTGGTTTTTCCGTTATTCCATGTAACACTTAAAGATTCTTGATTGTTAAGTTTAATTTTAATTGGTTTTGCCATTTATTTAATTTGCACCTCCCAATATTAAAGGTAAACCGTCTTTCCCGGAACCAATTACAATTACTTTGGTGTTGGAAGAATTAGCTAATTTTTCCGTTGCTTCAATACCTTTCCATTTTAATATATTTTGATTGATACCTTGCGAAACAATTTCTTGGAAATCCTTAATACCTTTTGCTTCAATTCTTTTTCTTTCGGCTTCTTGAGATTCTTTTTGAAGTATAAAAGACATACGTTGACTTTCTTGTTCGGCTTGCAATTTTTCTTCGATTGAACGCGTTAAACCTGTTGGCAATACAATTTGTCTTAAAGGAGCGTTTTCCACAATTATACCGCGCTTGTTAACAATCTGTTCTAAATTTTTAGTTATTTGTTGTGCAAGAAGTTCCCGTTCCCCCGTATATAAGGCTTTAGCTTCGTATTTGGCCGTAACTCCTCTAACAACCGATCTGAATTGCGGAATTAAAATAACATTTAAATAATCACCTGCTTCAACCGATTTATAAATATCGTTTGCCATTGCCGGATCAACGCGGAATAAAAGACTTATTTCCAATTGTACGGGTAAACCCTCTTTTGAAGGAACGGTCATTGTTTCTTTTATTTCTTGGGTTTTGAAACTATATTTAATTATTTTAGCTAAAGGATTAACAATATTTACTCCGGGTTTTAATGTAGTGTCGCTAACTTTTCCCAAAAAATCAACAACACCAACAGTACCGGCAGGTATAATTGTAAATGTTCTTGAAAGAGCAAAAAGTAATGCGGCAATTGACATTACCAATGTTAGGGAACTTTCCTGTTTTCGCCCCGTTTGTTTCATGTTGCGGGATACAAAAAAAAGTATTATTGCCGCAACAATTGCAAAAATAAAAATCATATTACCTCCTTGAACATTATGTTTATATGGAATTATTTAATAATCAATTTGATTAGTTTAACACTTTTGGTTTTTTTATCGGATAATTTTATTGAACTTGAAATCATGTTTTTTGATAAATCGATTTTATCTTTTCGGTTTGTAAAAAGCTCTGCAATTACATCTCCCTTTTTTATTTTTGAACCTATTTTCGGATAGAAGATAATGCCAGCCGAAAAATCAATTTTATCTTCTTTTGTTTTTCTACCCGCACCCAATTCAAGCGAAGCCATACCTATTTTGTAATTATCCAATTTAGATATGTAACCGGATTTATCGGCTTTAATAATTTCTTTATATTTTGTTTTGGGATATTTTTTTAAATTTCGAATGTATGAAATATTACCGTTTTGCAGTTTAACAATTTCAGAAAATTTATCGAAAGCTTTTCCCGTTTTAATTATCTCTTTCGAAATTTCAATTCCTTCATTTATGCTTTGGGCTTTCCCGCCAAGATAAATCATTGCACCGGAAAGATGCAGTGTTACATCAAGCAAATCCTTTACATTTTTTCCTTGTAATACTTGTACGGATTCGTAAACTTCCAACCAGTTACCGATATAATTACCAAGAGGTTGATTCATATCGGTAATAAAAGAAATAACTTTTTTGTTAAAAGATTTTGCCGTTGACATTAAAGAATAAGCAAGAGCTTTGGCTTCGGTAAGTTTTTTCATAAAAGCACCGCTACCGGTTTTAACATCCAAAACTAGTCCGTCAATACCTTCGGCAAGTTTTTTGCTCATTATACTTGCCGTTATCAAAGGAATGGATTCTACCGTTGCCGTAACATCTCTGAGAGAATAAATTAACTTATCTGCAGGAGCAATATTTTTTGTTTGACCTATTAAAACCGCTTTACATTTTTTTATAACGTTTTTATATTGCTTTAAACTTAAATTGGTTTTAAAACCGGGGATGCTTTCAAGCTTATCCAATGTTCCTCCGCTGTGTCCAAGCCCTCTTCCGGAAATCATCGGAACATTTATTCCTGCAGCAGCAACTATAGGAGCAAGAATTAATGATGTTTTATCTCCAACACCACCTGTTGAATGTTTATCAATCTTTTTACCGGGAATATCCGAAAGATCAATAATCTTTCCGCTGTAAAGCATGGATTTTGTTAGAGCGGCCGTTTCTTTTTTATTCATACCGTTAATATAACTTGCCATTAAAAAAGCGGAAAACTGATAATCGGGTATTTCCTTTTGGCTATAAGAATTTATCAGAAAGTCGATTTCTTTTTTTGTAAGACTTTTTCCGTCTCTTTTCTTTTTTATAATTGTTACGGTGTTCATGATTTTTATTTTTTTATTAAATGGAATATTAAAATATAGTTAATTGGTTTTAAAAAAATAAGACCTTTATATATTGAATTTAAGCGGTAATTTGAATATAATATATTTATAAATCTATTTATTGTAAACAAATATTGAGGTTCATAATGTTTGACGATAGTTATACTTTTACGTGTGTTGAAAGATTTTTAAAATATGTAAAATACGATACACAATCGGACGAAGAATCCGAAACTTTTCCAAGCGATCCCAAGCAACTTGAGTTATCTAAAGATTTGGTAACGGAGTTAAAAGAAATTGGATTAACCGATGCGCACATGGACGAAAACGGTTATGTTTTGGCTACTTTACCAAGTAACAGCAATAAAAATGTTCCGGTAATAGGTTTTATTTCTCATGTAGATACTTCACCGGCGGTAACGGGTAAAAACGTAAAGCCGAAAATCTTTAAAAATTATCAAGGCGGTAATATTGTTTTGGAAAACGGGAAGGTGATTGCCGCAGATGAAAATCCGGAATTAAAAGATATGATTGGGTTCGATATTATTACAACGGACGGAACAACTTTACTTGGTGCAGACGATAAAGCCGGAATAGCCGAAATAATGGATGCAATGAATTATTTGGTTAAACATCCCGAAGTAAAACACGGAACAATAAAAATATGTTTTACCCCCGATGAAGAAGTTGGACGCGGAACCGAAAAGTTTGATGTTGAAAAATTCGGTGCAAAATATGCTTATACTATTGACGGCGGAACAAGAGGAGAAATTGAAACGGAAACCTTTAGTGCCGATGCAGTTAATATTACATTTATAGGTAAAAATGTTCATCCCGGTTATGCCAAAGGTAAAATGATCAACTCGGTTAAAATGGCTTCTTATTTTATGGAACTGTTACCTAAGGATAGACTTTCTCCGGAAACAACCGAAGGAAGAGAAGGATATGTTCATTGTACTCAAATAAGCGGTAACGAAGAGAAAACAATATTAAAATTTATTATTAGAGATTTTGTTGATGAAAAACTTAAAGAATATGAAAATTTCTTAAAAGAATTAGTGGATAAAACTGTAGAAAATTTTCCGGGCTCCAATTCCGAATTTGAAATAATTGAACAATATAGAAATATGAAAAATGTTTTGGTTCAACATCCGGAAGTAGAAAATAATGCTTTGGAAGCTTTAAAAAGATTGAAAATAACACCAATACAATCTGCTATTCGTGGCGGAACGGACGGCTCCAAACTGAGTTTTATGGGATTGCCCACTCCGAATTTATTTGCCGGCGGTCATAATTTCCATGCTGTTACTGAATATGTTGCAATTCAAGATATGGAAATGGCAACAAAAACAATTGTTGAACTTTGTAAAATATGGGAAGAAAAAGCCTAGCTTCAAAACCTCTGAGATTAAATTACGATTTTTATTTATTGTTTATAATATTAAAAATAAAATAATTTAATCTTTGAGGTTCGTTTTTAATGTGGTATTGCAATTTAATTTCCCTTGATGTTTTTTAACTGTTCGAAATATTTGCGTATTAGTTCTTGATAATCTTTCGAGTAACCTTCTTTAACGGCTCGAAGTAATTCATCGCGCAATTTATCTTTAATTTTTGTATCGGATAAATTTAATTGAACCGGAGATTTTATATTAAAATTTTTACCTTTTTCCGATTCTCTTTTCTTTTCAAAATCTCTTTCGTTTATTGAACGTTGTGCATCCAAAAGTTTTGTTAATATTTTTTCTTGTTTATGTATTAACTTGTCATTTATTTTTTTACTGTTAAAATCCGAAATAACTTCTTGCATATCCTCCAAAATTTTATCCAAGTCTGAAGCTATTTTTTTTGATTGTCCCGATTGTTTTGCTTCTTTGTTTAATTGTTCCAATGATTTTTGAATTTGACTTTGTTTTTCTGCAAGACGTTGCATAGAAGAGAGTTGTTGAAATGAAAGTTGACCTTGTTTTAATTGTTGTGTTAGTTTGTTTAAGCCCAATTGTTGTTGAGAAAGATTTTGTAGTTGCTGCATTAAAGACATCATTCCGCTTCCGTTTCCGCCGCCTTGCATCATCTGTTTTAACGAATTTTGCATAAGCAATGCAGCTTGATTTAAATTTTTCATTGATTCATTTTGTTTGTATGATGCTTGATTTCCGTTTCCGTTTTGTAACCCCGCAATTGCTTGCTTCATCGATTGTTTTGCTTCTCCGAGATATTTTCCCATTTCCGGAGTAATGGCAAAAGTTTTTTGAGATAGTTTATTTAACCGTTTTAATATATTATTTAAGTTTTCCGAAACATTCATTTGAGCTTCTGCGGTTTTGGGTAATTCCGAAGAACGCATTTTATTTTTTTCCGTTTCTTGTTGCAATTTCTCTTCTTCTTTAGATAGAGATATTAAGTCGTTTATTGTTTTCATCATATTTTGCATTACCATTTGTTGATTTTGCATTTGCATTTGTTGTTTTAATTGTTGCATTCGGTTCATTGTTGTTTTTATGTTTTTATCCAATTGCCGCATATTTTGTAATGCTTTTTGCAAATTGTTTTTTTGTAATTGCTCCAATGTTTGCTTTGATATTTCTTGGTTGTTTTGTTTTTCAAATTCTTTTTTTATCTCTTCTGTTTTATCTTTCGGCATATCGTTTATTTCTTTCATTTTGTCATTAAGTTTGCTTATTTCTTTTTGTAAATTTTTCAATTGTTCGTCTATGTTTTTTTGTTTGTCTGTTAAATCTTTATTCGATTTATTCCGTTCTGTTTTTTCCGAAAGGTTTTTAATGTCTTTTGTCAGCTTTTCTGTTCGTTTAATTATTTCATCTATTTTTTGTTCAATTTGAATTTGTTTTAACAAATTCAATGTTCGTTCAATACTTTTTTTAAATGCTTCTTCATTTGCCGCAAAATTTTCCAAATTATTTTGTACTTTATTTCTGTTTAAACTTTCCAAAGCTTTTTGCATTTTATTCAATGCTTTTTGTAAATCTTTGCTATTAAGTTCATTCATTAAATTTTGTAATTCGTTATATTTTTTCATTGTTTCTTCGGATATCAAATTATTTTTCATCATTTCTTGTTTAAGTTTGTTTATGCCGGTTCTTATGTCGTTGTTTTTTTCGGAAAGCCGTTTAAAATTCTCAAGTGTTTTTTGAAGCTTTTCTTTTTCGTTCCAATCTATTTTTTTTTGTTTTTGTTTAAGTTTGTTAGAAAGTTCTTTTATGTTTTTACCCAATTCTTCGGATTCTTTTAAAGTTTCTTTTAACTTTTTTATTGAATTGTTTTGTGATATTTCCGCTTGTGTAAATAGTTCGTCTAACGAAGGAACGCGTATTTTAAACATTTCGCTTTTTGTTGATTTTGGTCCGTTAATATCATCATTATCAAAAATTTCCAAATAAAATGAAATGAAGTTTTTTTCTCTTACTCCAAGTTTTAATAAATTCCATTCGTAAAAAAAGTTTTGTTCCGGTTGAGTTTGCTTTATCGGAATATTTACGGAAGTAAATTTATCGGAGGTATCGGCCACCGTTTTTGTAATTTTATAATTCAACATCAGTTTTGAAAAACCGAAGTCGTCTTTAATTGTTCCTTTGATATTAACCAAATCGTTTTGCGGTAATAAAAAATTTTTTTCGGGAGAAGTAATATTGATAAAAGGAAAATTATCCGTTAAAATTTTAATATTATAATTAACGGGGTTTTCATTTTTATTGCCGTCAATATCTCTAAGTGAAATAAAATAATTAAAGTCTTTCAAAACGGTAATTTTCCTTTTGGCTGTGTTTCCGTTTATTTTGAAATTAATTTTTTGTTTGTTGTTTTTTACAAGATTAGCAGCAGATAATTTTTTAGTGCTTTTAATTTTAAATAAAATTTTTGTACCGGATAAAACACTAACATTACCATTATCGTCTTGACTAAAAGAGTGTATGTGTGAATATCGCGGTGGAAAAATATCCAAATGTAAATAATTAACAATCGGAGGATTTAGCACCTTAACCGAAAAGGTAATTGTTTTTATATTTTTACTAAGTGCAAAATAGGTAAAAGAATTTTGAACGTTATTTAAGTTAAGAGTAAATACATTATTGGAATCCGGCGTAACTTTGTGTTCCGAAAATTCGGTTTCGAACTTTGTTTTTGTTAAAATTGAAACTTGTTCTGGAATTTTCCCTATTGCTTTAACTTTTATGGTAACGTTTTTCCCTTTTTTTGTTTTAACGTTACCGGTAAGAACTTTTAAAATAAATTCGGAAGGTTTGCTATATTGAGTATTAAAGTGAATTAAACGTAATGTGGCAGAACGCATTTGAGGAAAAACCAAAAGTGAAAAAAAAGCAATGGAAAATACGGCGAAAAAAATTCGGAACATTTTTTTTACTTTTGAGTAATCTATAATATTAAGAAAATCAAGGTTTTCAATGGTTTTGTAAACCGTTTCAAAAGCGGCTTCGGTTAACTTAAGCGAAGATGCATTTCTATCTTCCAAAAGTTGTAAGGAATTTACCAATTTATCTTTTATACCGTTAAAGTGGTTTCCTATTTTAATTGCGGCTTTTTGATAATTATCGAAGGAATTTTTTTTAAATAGTTTTATTACGGGTATTAAAATCCAAATTATAAAGAAAACTATAACTGTTACGGAAAATAAAATAAAAAAGATAAATTTTATCGAAGTTCCGAAATAGTTAAAATTTTCAAAAAAAGATAAAACACCGAAAATAAGTAAACACCATATAAACAATTTTAAAATACCTATTTTCAAAACGTTGAGTTTTTCTTTGTAGATGAATCCGGAAAGTTTTGCTAAAACAATGTTTTTTTTATGTAAAATATTATTCATAAGGTAAAAATATTTCAGTTAGAAAGAGCATAAATAACCAAATTGGTTCCGAACTCAAGAGCTTCTTTTCTTTTTTCGGGCGGATCGTTATGAACGTTGGCATCTGCCCAACCGTCGCTCGGATTGCTTTCGTATGTATAATAAATGACCAATCTTTTATTTAAAAAAATACCGAAACCTTGCGGCGGTTTATTATTGTGTTTATGTATTTTGGGCGGTCCTTTTTCAAAATCGTAAAATGCATGGTATATTTCGTGATTAAAAGGAAGTTCAACAAGTGCATTTTTAGGAAACACTTTTTTTATTTCTCTTCGGAAAGCTTTATCCAAACCGTAATCATCATCAACATACATAAAACCGCCGTTTTCAAAATATGTTCTTAAGTTTTTTACATCGCTTTCTGAAAAAACTATGTTGCCGTGTCCGGTTAAAAAAAGAAACGGAAAATTAAAAATTTCATCTTTGGATAAATCGGCAAATGTATATTCCGCATTAACTTTTATATTGGTGTTATTTTTTATAAAATTCAACAAATTAACTTCACACGATGGATCGTTGTACCAATCTCCGCCCCCCTTATATTTTAATCTTGCAATTTGAAACCCCAAATCTGATTGAGAGAAAATTATAC
>JALSTL010000084.1 GCA_026983755.1 Melioribacteraceae bacterium
GTAACCGCTTTAAGAGGAATTGCTTCTTTAACCTTTCTTGGATCGGCAGATAAAATTCCGTTTACGTCCGTCCATATTTCAATTTCTTTTGCTTTTAGTGCCGCACCAATAATTGATGCGGTTAAATCGGAACCACCGCGCCCGAGTGTTGTTATTTCATCCGATTTATTAGAGGCAATAAAGCCGGTTATAATTTGTAATTTTTTATGTTCTTTGAAATAATTTTTTATATTCTTGTTTGTTAATTTATAATCAACGCTTGCATTTCCGAAATTACTGTTTGTTTTAATTATTCCGGTTGCATCTAAAAACTCACAATCAATATTTTTGCTTTTTAATGCTTCCGAAATAATATAAGCGGAAAGACGTTCGCCGTAACTTACAATGCTATCAACTATTCTAGGTGTTAATTCTTTTAATAAATATACTCCTTTTAAGATATCGTTAAGTTCATCAATTTTTTTTGTAATAGTGTTTTGTACGGATTTTTTATTTTTATGCGTAACAAGAGTTTCAAAAATTTCAAAATGTTTTAAGCGTAAAGATTGATAAATTCCCAAATAAGAATCATCTCTTTGAAAAGCTTTTTCCGCAAGCTCTATAAGTTGATTAGTAACACCACTAAATGCAGAAAAGACAACAGCAATTTTTTCGTTATTGTTTTTATAGTTTTGTATAATATCAATTACTTGATTTATTCTTTCGGCATTGCCAACGGAAGTTCCGCCGAATTTTAATATTTTCATTTTACTAATATGTTTTTTTTAAGATTGGTTATAATATAAATATTGCCGACTAACCACAACAAAATATTTTATTATCTGAATTTAATTGAATAAAAAATTGTATATTTTTCATTTTGTTGTATGATGATACTATGATTAATAAAACGAAAGAAAATATTTTGAATATCTGAAAAATTAAAAAGTAAAATGTTACACCGAGCCAACGAATAACGGAATGAAAGCAAGCTAAAATCATACTTCGATTTCGCTCGGTATTACCATTTTAAAATGAAAATAGATTTTTTCAAAGATTTTTTTTATAAATTTTTAAATCAAGTTTAATCAATTGAATTTCGAATTATAATTCTTTTTATAAAAATATTATTTTTTCAGATAATTATATTTTACCTTTCAAAACCAAATGTTGAAATAAAAAGTTGGATTTATTCCGATATAAAAATTTTTAAACAACCGTCATAAACAAGCAAATGAAATCCAAGCTTTATATAACGCCCACACCAATTGGTAATTACGAAGACATTACTTTAAGAGCCTTACGTATTTTAAGAGAAGTTGATTTTATTATTTGTGAAGAATTAAAACCGGCACGGCGTTTACTTTCGCATTATAAAATAAAAAAAGATTTGTTCACGTTAAATGAACACAACGAAAAAGAATACACCAACGAAATAATAACCGAACTGCAAAAAGGAAAAACAGCCGCTTTAATTTCCGATGCGGGAACTCCTTTATTTTCCGATCCGGGACATTTTTTAGTTAATCAATGTATTGAAAAAAAAATAAAAATTGTTCCTTTACCCGGGGCAAATTCTTTAATACCGGCATTAGTTTCTTCGGGATTAAATTTTGAGAAATTCTATTTTTACGGTTGGCTATCGCCTAAAAAAGATTTGAGAAAACGAGAATTGCAAAATCTTAAAAAGCATAAAGAACTTATTGTGCTTATGGAAACGCCATATAGATTAAAAAGACTTCTGACTGATATAAAAAATAATTTCGGTGAAAATCAAAAAATTGTTCTTGCTTATAAATTAACCATGACGGAAGAAAAAATATATAGGAACACCGTTTCAAAAATTTTAGACGAAGTTGAAAAGAAAAATCTTAAAGGCGAATTTGTGCTTTTGGTTGAAAACGGAATTCAAAAATCAAAAGTCCATTAAATCTTCTTTACTCATTTCTTCTTCCAAACCATCGGAATCAAACAATGTTACATATTCTTCATCGCTAAGTAAGTTAACAATCAGTTCTATAAAAATTTCTTCTATGTTATATGTCAACACACATTGATTGCAAAAATTAATTTCTTTAATAAAACCTTCGCCGGTTCTTTCAATTTCAAATTCATGATTTTTAAAATAAATTACTTCTTTATTAAGTATTGTATCAAAATCTACAACCAAATTATTTTTTTCCAAAGCATAATCTTCCAACGAATTCCGAAACTTAGCTTTAAAAAACATAAACACTCCTAAATTTTATCTAAACCACAATTGATGTTTAAGCAAGTTGTTTGTTTATCATGCTTAAATAAAGGATAAATTTTTTATGTTCTATTTTTTTCTGACGATTGTTTTGTAAGGTAAACAGCAACAAAACGATTTATCATTCCGAATCTTCTTTTATTGAGATACTTAATATAACGAAACGATTCTATTGATTCTTAAAAAGCAACTTGTTATTTTATTTATACAATGGCTAAGAAAATTATTACCATACTATTTGTCGTTATACTGTTATCTTGCAACGACGGACTATCGCCCGAAATGGCAAGCATAAAACCGGGTTTTGGAGGAACAGTAACATTTATAGGAACTTGGGATAAAAATATAAAACGCACACATGTAGTTCTTTTTAAAAATCCTCTTCTTTCAAAAAAAGATTTTAATGCATTCAATTTAAAATTTGTAAGTGATTCAATAGCAACCGGAACAAGTATTTATAAATATAATACAAACGACAAAAACTCTTTGCTATCGGCTATTAAAGCAGGAAACTATGCTTACCTTGCGGTTGCTCAATCTAAAACGGAACAACTTTCACTAAATAGAGAAGACTGGTTTATTGTTGGTCTTTATTCAACTATCGAAAACGATAGTATTAAACCGAAAACCTTAACAATTCCGGAAGCAACTTTTATTGATAGTATAAACATCATTTGCGATTTTAATAATCCTCCGCCGCAACCTCCGGGC
>JALSTL010000085.1 GCA_026983755.1 Melioribacteraceae bacterium
AAAAGAAGCAATCAACAAATTGGTGAACGAATTAAAAGAATTATAACAACTTATCTTAAATATAAAACTATAAAGGCTATCGTTTTGATAGCCTTTTTTATATCAAATTAAAATTGATATACCAAAGACTGTGATTAGCTGATATTTCGCTCATAAAGAGAGGATAATGCTTACCGACCGTTTCTTTTGACAGAATAGTTATAAAAATTTAACATACATAGTACTGGAATAGATTAACACAAAAAATAACAAAGGATAAAAAAACAACTACTCTCAGGACATTACAACAATCCTAAAAAACAATTTATTGTTATTATATCAGACAAATAAGATTAAATTTTTTTTGCATAATAAAAATGTATTTATTATGTTAGCGATAACAGTTAACGTTAACATAATAAATTTGAAATTTTATGAGAAAGAACTTTCCGCATAGAAAAAGAATTTTTATTTTTTTAGCATCTACTCTTTTTTTATTTAGTCAAATTGCTGCACAAAATAATAGTGACTTTAAGTTTGAGTTAAATAAAAATTGGATGCTCTTTTCATCCCACAAACTAAATAAGGATAAATCCCAAATTGCCAGTCCCGATTTTCTACCGGAAAAATATTATACAACTAACATTCCTAAAACAGTACTTGCCGCACTTGTAGATAACGGAGTTTATAAAAATATATACTTCAATAAGAATCTAAAGAAAATTCCTGCTAAGCAGTTTACATATAATTGGTGGTATAAGAAGAATTTTTATATTAGTGAAAATTTGATAAATAAATTTTTTACACTAAAATTTAACGGCATAAATTACAAGGCAAATATATGGATAAACGGAAAACAAATTGCCGATACTAATAATGTTGAAGGAGCTTTTTCAATATTTGAATTTGATATTACAAAGCTTATTAAACAGGGTAGAAATACTATTGCTGTTGAAATTATACCACCGAGGAAAGGAGATTTATCCATAGGGTTTGTTGACTGGAATCCAACATCGCCTGATAACAATATGGGAATTTGGCGGACAGTTGAGCTGAAAGTAACCGGTGCTGTTTCAATATCAAATACGTTCGTGAAAAGTAAAATTAATTTGGAAACTCTACAAGAAGCCGAATTAACAATTTCAAGCGAATTCAAAAATCATTCCGATAAGGAAAAAATTATTTCAGTTAGCAATAAAATAAATGCAATTGAAATTAAAAAAAATATCAGACTAAAACCTTTAGAGAAAAGAATAATTACATTTACTCCTAAAGAATTTTCTCAGCTAAGAGTTAAAAATCCCAAATTGTGGTGGCCAAATAATTTAGGTGAACCAAATCTTTATACGTTAAAAACTTTTGTAGAAGTGCAAAATAAAATCTCCGATTCTCAAATTGTCCGTTTCGGAATAAGAGAAGTTTCCGATTATGTAAACGAGTTTGGTTACAGAGGATATAAAATTAATGGGAAACCAATTCTTATTAAAGGTGCCGGGTGGACGGATAATTTACTGTTGGATGACAGTGACGAAAAGGTAATAGCTCAAATAAAATATGCAAAACATTTGAATCTTAATACCATTCGTTTGGAAGGCTTTTGGGGAAAAAATCAAACACTCTACAATGCTGCCGATGAAAACGGAATTTTGTTAATGATTGGTTGGAGCTGTCATTGGGAATGGACGGACTATTGCGGAAGACCGGAAACAAATTATATGTGCATAACCGAACCGGCTGAAATAGAAATGCAAGCAAAAGCTTACAAAGACCAAGTTGTTTGGTTAAGAAATCATCCGAGTATTCTGGTTTGGATTTTCGGAAGTGATAAATTACCCTCGCCGGAACTTGAAGAAAAATTAAATTATTATTTAAAAAAGGAAGACGGAACTAGACCGGTTTTACTTTCTTGTAAAGATAAAGATACAGAAGGTTTGTTAAATAGAGGTAAAATATTTGATGCACCGAAAGTGAAAATGTTAGGTCCTTATGCTTACGAACCACCGGTTTATTGGTATGTTGACACAACTTTCGGAGGAGCTTATGGATTTAATACCGAAACCGGACCCGGTCCTCAAATACCGCCTTTGGAAAGTTTAAAAAAAATGTTACCCGAAGATAAACTTTGGCCTATTAACGATTCATGGAAATATCATTTGGGTAGAAATGAATTTAATAGTTTGGATAGATATAATTCGGCTTTTTATAAACGCTATGGAAATGTAAACGGTGTTGAAGAGTATTCTGTAAAATCACAAATTTCCAGCTACGAAGCAATGAGACCAATGTTCGAAGCATTTAGAGTTAATAAACCTAAAGCAACAGGTGTCATTCAGTGGATGTTTAATTCCGCTTGGCCGAAAATGTTTTGGCAATTATTCGATTATTATCTGATGCCGAATGGAGCTTTTTATTCTGCTAAAAAAGCATGTTATCCTTTAAGTCCTATCTATAATTACAAAGATAAAAATATTTATGTTGTAAATGATTATTACAAAAACTTTGAAGATTTAAATTTGGATATAAAAATTTTCGATAAATTCTCACATTTGGTTTTTAAGACAAATAAGAAATTTAATATAAAAGAAAACGTTGCAATTAAGTTATTGGATATTTCGAAATATTTGAAAAATAAAAATCTTTATTTTCTCCACTTAAAATTATCTGATAAATATCATAAAGAAATTAGTGATAATTTTTATTGGCTTTCCAAAAATGAAGATACACTGGCATTCGATAAATCAACTTGGTTTTATACGCCAATAAAATCCTTTGCAGATTTAACCGGAATAAATAACTTACCAAAAGCCGAAATTCAATATACTATGCTGGATAGTACTGGCAACACATTTAAGATTGAAGTTAAAAATAAAACAAACAAAATTGCATTTTTTATTGATATAAAGATACTAAGTAGAGAAAACAACAAATCTATTTTACCCGTGTTTTTAT
>JALSTL010000086.1 GCA_026983755.1 Melioribacteraceae bacterium
TAAAGGTGTTCCTATTCTGCCTACAACACTGGTGATTACAATGATATGTCCGTTTTTGTTTTCTAAAAAATGAGGTAATATAGCTTTGGTAAGGGCAACGGTGCCAAAATAATTAACTTCCATAATTTTTTTGTCCACTTTAATATTGGTTTCCTTTGCAAGAGAGCGTTGGCTAATTCCTCCATTGTTTATTAAAATATCGATATTTCCAAAAAATGAAATTGCTTGTTTTGTTAAATTATCAAAATTGGAATAATTTTCCAAGTCTAGAGGTAATATTTTGATGTTTTGAGAATTTTCGCATTTATTTTTAACATTTTCCAGAGCAATTTTGTTTCTTGAGGAAAGAATTAAATTATTATCTTTGGATAATTCTATGGTTAATGCTCTTCCAATTCCACTAGAAGCTCCGGTAATCCAAACAGTTTTATTTTTTAGATACATGTTTTTTTGTTAAAAATAGTTCTTTTTTCAATATTGAAAAAAAAAGACTGTCAAATATTGACAGCCTTTTTTGATATAAAATAGAAGTTTTTAGTTAATAAAAACTTTTTTGACTTTAACCACATTATTTTCTAATGTAGCTTTAACAAATACTATAGATCCTACTTTTAAATTAGAAATATTTAAGTTTATTTCATTAGTATTATTGTTATTTGAAAGTAGTGTTTTACCTAAAACATCATAAATGCTAATATTTTTTATGATACTTCCGTTAGAAGTGTAAACTCTTAAATTATTGTCTGATTTGATAATATTTATATGATCGCTAATTACATCATCAATAACGCCTGCATTTGCAGAAACTACTTCAACGGTATAATCTTCCACCTCACCATCAAACCCTGTATCACAAGAGGCAGGATAAGAAGTAAATTTAGAACTAACACGCATTACGGTTGGACCAACCATGGCATTTGCAGGAACAGTAATACTTAAAGGTGAATTAGATGTTGCACCATCAACTACATTAGTAGCAGAACCTAAATCATATTCTTCACCGGCATCATTAAAATCGCAATCTTGGTTCCAATCAAACCATACTTTGTTTCTAACAGTGTAGTTACCATCAGTATTTACATGTACAGTTAAGTTATAAGAATTTCCTTGTGTAACACTGGTTGATAGAGTAGTAAAATCAGAATAAGCACCATTTTCTTTTGCACTAGCATTGTTTATGGTATTAAAATTTACTAAAGTTGTACTTGTGTTATAAGTTGAATTCCCTTCTGATGGACATACACCGGTACAAGTTTGAGGAGCTGTATTAATACCCAAAGTAGCAGAATTAATTGCATAAAAAATATTGTTTGTTGGTTTAACCATCACTCTCGCAAAATCAGATGTAATATTAGGAACAGTAATATTTTCATTACCATCATTAGCCGTATTAGAAGCTAAAGTGGCTAATATTGTACCATTATCGCTAACTAAGTAAATGTTTACATTTGCAGCATTAATACCGTTAGCTGTTGTTCCTGCAACATCCCAAGAAACTGTTTTAGTTTCTCCGGTATTCCAAGTTTCAGCTGCTGTTTGTGATGTTACAACAAATGGTCCGGCTGTTGCATTAACATTTATAGTCATTAAATCTGCACTGGTTTGACCACCTAAAACACTATTATCTCTAACAGTGAATGCAAATTCCATAAATCTACCTACTGCAGGGGTTTTCTCCCAAGTAGGCGTTAAATTACCGGCTAATACGTCTGAAAATTTAGGCATGTATCTTTTTGGAGAAGCAGTAGGATAAATAGAACGATATAATGGTCCCACATTATTATTTTCTGAAATATTAGCTCCACTTGGTGATTCTTCCGGATCGTTTTGTGACCAGTTGTAAGTTAATGTAGCTAAACCGTCAGCATCGGTTGCAGAACCTTCTAAAATAAAAGCAGTACTTTTAGGTATAGCGTAATTGTTTCCAGCATTTGCAACCGGTGGTAAATTGTTTATTGTTTGATTTGAAGAACAAGTACTGTTTCCGTTCTGTATGTTGGCAGAGATATCTCTAATATTTACGTAGTTAAATTGTGCATCACTGTGTGCTTGCACATCAACAGGACAAATACCTGCATAACCCATAATAGAACTACCACTGGCAGGTTCAACCTCTGTTTGTCCGTTACCACTTCTACCACAGCTAGAACCAGGTTGATTAGCATTCATTGTATGGTAACCACCAAATTGGTGTCCCATTTCATGGGCAACATAATCGATATCAAAGGGGTCACCGGTTGGATCTGCTCTACCTGTCATTCCACTTCCTTTTTGTCCTGTGAGACACACACATGCAAGACAACCTGAATTTCCACCACCTGATGTATTAAAGTTGTGACCAATATCGTAATTTGCATTTCCGATAGTGTTATCAATTACTGTTTGGGTAGTGTTGTTGTATTCACCATTCCAAGGGTCTGCAGATATATCTCCATAATAGATAATATCTGTATTGTTGGCGATAATACTTAAATGTATTGCTAAATCTCTTTCGTAGACTTCGTTAACTCTGTTCATGGTGATTACCATTTGAGCCAAAATATTTGCTTTTTTTTGAGCATCCGTTCCGGTGCCGGCAAAAATATTACCATATTCTGCAGTACAAGAAAGTGCTAACCTGTATGTACGCATGATTTGGTCATTAGTATCATTTCTATTTGTAGAAGGATTGGAAGTATTGCTTGAATTTACCTCGTAACCGGAATCTGTTTCACAAATAAAATCATTCATAGGATCATTTAAAACGGAATTTCTTCCATAAACAATATAATAGTTTTTGTCTGTAGTATAAGGATCAATATAATTAGCAACATGTTTACCTGAGAGCGTCATAGTGTGCAATCCTTGATTGGTAATGCTAAAACGCATTGTAGCTGTTGGATCATCAATGCCTTGTGCAGCATATGTCTGAATTTCAGGATATCTG
>JALSTL010000087.1 GCA_026983755.1 Melioribacteraceae bacterium
TAATTATAAACAAAATAAAAACAATAAAAGCAACTTAAAATTTGAATATTAAAAATTATAACGAATTTTTATAGAAAAATATCTCAAATTAGATTTACCGAAATAATTCGTTCATTTACGTCTAATAAAAAAAGCCGCTAATTCGCTAATGGTTTCATCTCACGTCTTGCGTCTCACATCTTACTTCTCACGTCTCACGTCTTGCGTCTCACGTCTTACGTTTTAGCGTTTCACGTACCTACCACTTGCTTCTGTAAGCTTTATAAATTTTTTCATCGTTTATGTGATTTATAAGATTAAAGCATTCCTTACGCACCAAACTTTTGTAGCTGTATCTTTTACCGTTTTCTCTATTGGAAAATTTGGCAATAAGTCTTTTTTCAAATTCATAAGAAAATTTTTTTTTAGCATCTTTTTTAATTCTGCAAAATCCGTTACGTACGGTAAAATCTTTTTCCGAAAGAATATTTTTATTAATTACTTTAAAAATTGCACGGTCTGTAAAAATAGGTTTGAAAATATCGGCAATATCAAAAGCCAAACTTAGCTTTGCATCTGCCGGTTGATGAAGGAAACCAATTTCGGCATTTAATCTTGTATGAAAAATTTCGTTAATGCAAATAGAATAAACGATAGCATTTCCGTAAGAAATCAAGCTATTAATCATATCGGGAGGCGGATTTTTAATACGCTTTGTAAATTCAACCGGATAATGAAAAATTTCTTTCCAAGAATCGTAATAAGCTTTTTTAATTGATCCCTCAATTCCCATTAGTTCGTTAATGTTTTGAGTGTTCGGAATTTCTTTTTTGAGTTCTTCAATATATTCCATATAATCAACAACCGCCGCACCGCGGTTAAAGTGATATTTTAAGTTAGCCAAAGTATTATGTGCCGCCGCATCAACAAATTCTTGAGCAATGTATAATCGTTTTTTACTATCATTAAAATGTTCAACTTGTTTTATAAGAATTGAACCGGAATAAGGACGTTTGGCCGAAACAAAAGAACCGGCATAGTTACCGCGATAATTTATAAGATGCAGCGGAATTTGATTTTGAGATAAGAAATACAGGAACCGCGAGTTGAAGCTAACCGAGCCGATAGCAAAAATAGATTCTACATTTTCAACGGGTATATATTTCTTATCTCCGGAGGGAATGTTAATTTCTTTTGCCAAAAAGTATTCGTTTTCATTTTCGTACTCGTCGTAAAATTCATCTTCTTCGTCTCGTATTACCGTTTGAAAATAAAGTGTGTTCAGTTTACGCTGCAATATTGTATCGGAAAATATGTAAAGTCTTTGTTTCATAGTATTACCTTTTATTTTTTTCTACAATAATTTCTGCAATAACAATAAGTACGGTTTTGGCAATTCCAATAAGGAACTTATTCATAATATGCTCTCTTTTATTATTTTAATTTATGGTTGTAATATATGCGGGTAAAAAGAATAAATAAAACAAAGAAATGTATTGGAAACGTTGCGAAAATATTTTTTATACAAAATAAGTTCCGGCACCGCACCGATTATTTTCAGAAAAAATAAAACATTAATCGGTTAATATGTTTTAATCTTGCGTCTCACATCTTGCGTCTTGCGTTTTTCGTCTTGCTTCTTACGTCTTGCGTATAACTACTATTTCGTTAATGATTTATTCGTAATTAACACCAAGTTTATCTTTAGGAGCATTTATTATATAAACGGTATCGCCCCAAGCACGTTTACTTGCAATTTTAAATTCTTGCAATGTATCATTATCGCTAAATAGTTTTTCCAATTTTTTATTTATTTTACTTCTTTTAGTTCTGAATGTTTCTGCGTCAATACCTTTTTGATGCCAATGTTTTTTATCGTTTTTATCAAAATGCTGATTATAATTTTCCGTTAAAAATTCGCCTAATTCATTTGCAAATTTCTTTTCTCTGTTAATTTCAGAAATTTTATAACCGGTTTGCTTACTTATTTTACGTTCAACAAATTTTAGGTAAAGTGCAATTTCCATAGGTTCCAAGTTTACTTGTTTATCGCCGTAAACAATTTTTCTATCGGCAACATCAATTATCAGTTTTAGGTTTTCCGTTAAAAATTTTAATCTGTTTTGTGTTTTACTTACAATTTGCGAATAGGATAAATCCGATTTTAATATTGGAGCATTTAAGCTGCGCAATTTAACAAAAGGAATTTCGGCAAGCACCAAAGCACGTTCTTCTTTTCTTGATTTAGGATAAAAGTTATTAAATTCAAACTGTTCATCTGTAATTACGTGATAAAGTTTGTCTTGCGGACGAGCAAATAACGATAGTGCCAAAGCAAGATGAGCACTCATGGATTTTCTTCCGCCGGATAGAGAAGCATATATTGTTGTATTGTTATCTTCAGCAATCGATTTAATAATTTCTGCAATTTTATTCGGGAAAAGTTTATTTTCTTTATCGGTTTTTATATCGTATAATTCTTTAGATTCTTCTTCGGCAACTATAACATGTTTATTTATATTAAACTTCGGAACTTTAATTTCGAGGTCTTTGCATAAATTTATAATTTCCTTTTTTAGTGCTACGTTAGGTGTTTTGTTACTTTTATCTTTGCCTTCAATTACGGTTTTACCTCTTTGAGTTGTAACAATAAAAATTTCGTCTATAATAATATTGTTTTTAACCGTTAAAGCAAAGAATGTTTCGGTTACTATTTGCGGCGTTAAACCCGATATTGCAAGTAATATATTTTTCATAATAATCTCTAAATTAGTCGTGATATAAAATTAAAAACATTCGCCACTAATGCACTAATATTATTCGTGAATTCGTGGCTTTATTTTTGCCACTAATGCACTAATATTTATATCTCCTAAATTTGACAAACTTAAATTCCGTTAATTTTTTATCGCCGATATTTTTTGTGTTTCGT
>JALSTL010000088.1 GCA_026983755.1 Melioribacteraceae bacterium
TTCCGAAATTATTATTTTGAAAATAAAATCTACCGTCTAATCTTTGTACCGAATTTATTTTCTTTTTATTCAAAAAATAAATTATAATTCCCAATATATTTTGTGGTAGTTCCCAAACAAAACGGATAACATACAAAAATTGTTTAATCATTAACCTTTTTTAAACCCAAAGATAAACCCAATAATTGCCGCAATTGAAAAAGGTACGTTCTTCATAAAAATATCTTTTATGGAATCGGTTGAAACATTAGCATTTTTCACCGTATTCTTTACAACATCAACAGCAGTATCTTTCCACGATAACCAATCTATATCAATAAAACCTTTATATGCGGCTATTTGCAAAACAACAACAATTAATAGTGCAAAAAAGATTATTAGTTTAGAAACTTTTTTAGATAAAAAACCTACCACCAAACCGGTAACAAGACCAATTAAAGCGGTTTTCAGTATAAAAGGTAATGCATCCATAATAAATCCCTATATTATTTGAACTTTAAATTTTAAGTATAATATTTTATTGCTAAAAAGAAAAGCCCGATTCAATTATAAATTGTCCGTTTCCATATTCGTCCAGAGCATATTCGAAACGAAAAGCATTGTATGGCAGTATAAGCAATGTTACCCCAAAACCGTAACCGGAATCAAATTTGTTTAAAGCAAGTGGTTGCTTATTATTATATGTAACACCGGCATCCAAAAAAGCATTTGCATAAAAAGCTATTCTTGCCGAAGTTAATTGTTTTGGCAGCAAAGGAAGTTTGATACTGAAATTCCATTCTTTAATCAAAGGATAATTCAATTCGAAAGAAGTTAAAATAGAATTGTTCCCTTCTCTTCGCTGAAACTTATGGCCACGAATATTCAGTTTATCGCCTAATAATGATAGTTCGTAAAACGGTACTGTTGCACCGAATGTATGTCTATATAGAAATCGCCATTTACCGGAAAGATTACCGAACAACATTTTATAATGTCTAAAATCAATAGAAAAAATATTATATGAAATATTATTTAATCCGAATCCTTTATGCACAAAAAAAGCTTCTCCGAAAATTCCGTCGTTCGAATATTGTTTTAAATTTCTGCTATCAAAAGAATATAAGATTCCTGCTGAGAGAATTCTATCTATATTTGTTTTCGAGGCGGTTAAATTTGCTACCGCCGAAGGAAACCGGTAATATTCATACGATGTAATTCCAACAACGGTATTAAACAAATCTATTCTATAACCGAGTTTAACCGAAGACAATGCAGTTACATAGTTGAAATCATTATTAAGTTTTTTTTGATCTACCAAATTCCTATTTTTAATTGTGGAATAAAGTAAATCAATACCTAACATAAAATTGCTTCCGTTACTAATAACAGGATTGAAATAAGAAAGTGCATAAGCAGGATTATAACCAAAAGTTGCAATGCCTTTTAATGTTTCGTTTCTACCTCTAAAATTTTTATATAATAAAATAATTCCGTACGAAGCACGTTTTATTGTTTTATCTCTTAATGTCAAAAATGGTAAAGGATATATATACCAGCTTTCGGCAACATAAATATTTAATATGATAATGTTTCTTTTCTCAATTATATTCAATTCCACTTTGTTAAATAAACCCAAACTGAATATTCTTTCTTTATTAAAGTCCAATACTTTTTTATTAACAATATCACCGGCTTTAAAAGTAAGTTCTCTAAGAATAACAAATTCCTTTGTAACTTTATTGCCGGTTATCGAAATCGAATCTACACGAACCGAATCGGAATTGCTTAAAATAACATTTGATTGTTTTGCAAAATTTATTTGAAATGAAATTAGAAGAATTACAAATATATATTTATACATTAAAATAATATCCGTGATTGATTAGCAAAAACTATGAACAACTTTTATGCATTTATTTTGAATTGTAATTATTCCTTCTTTAATTACTTTTTGTACGGCCGAGTCGTTCCTAATACCAAGTTGCAACCATAAATATCCAGGTTTAATTTTTATAACATCGGAAATAAGCAAAGGAATATCTTCGGAACGGCGAAATACATTTACAATGTCAATTTTATGCGGAATTTCCAAAAGACTGTTATAAACTTTTATTCCGTTTGCATCATTAAAATTTTTATTTGGATTTACTCCCACAACATCAAAACCGTTTGCGACAAGATAATCGGCAATATCTCTACTTGTTCTCATCGGATTGCTGGAAATACCAACAACTGCAATTGTTTCGGATGTTTTTAATATTTCACAAATATTTATGTTCATTTTTTACTTTCTTTAACTTAAGTTAACAAATTAAAATTGATATAATTTAATTTTTCAATATATAAACTTTAACAAAATAAACTCCGTAAAAAAGCCGGATAGACAAGCGATTCGCGTCCGGAACTTTTTTTGAAAGCTTAGCATCTATATTTTTTTCTTATGTCTTTATACTTTATTCTTTATATTCTTCTATCGGTAAACAACTGCAAACTAAATTTCTATCGCCATAAGCATCGTCAACACGTCCTACAGCCGGCCAAAATTTGTTATCTTTAATCCAATCAACCGGAGCAACAGCATCTTTTATAGAATAAGCATGAGTCCATTCGGAAGTTACATCATCCAACGTATGCGGAGAATTTTTTAACATATTATCTTCTTTATCCATTTCCTCTTTTTCTATTGCAGTTATTTCATTGTAAATTAAATTCATCACTTCGCAAAATTTATCCAGTTCATATTTCGATTCACTTTCTGTAGGCTCTACCATTAAAGTTCCGTGAACGGGAAAAGAAACTGTTGGTGCGTGATAACCGTAATCCATTAATCTCTTTGCAATATCAATCACATCTATGTTAGCTCTTGTTTTAAATTCACGCGTATCTAAAATCAGTTCGTGTCCAACAAAACCGTTACTGCCTGTATAAAGAGTTTTATACAAAGGTTTTAATTTTTCCTTTATATAATTGGCATTCAAAATTGCAATTTTACTTGCTAATGTTAAACCTTCTGCTCCCATCATTCTAATGTAAGCATAAGAAATTGTAAGAACTCCGGCGCTTCCCCAAGGAGCTGCGGAAACAGCATTTATTGATTTTGATTTGTTAATATTTACAACGGAATGACCCGGTAAAAATTCTTTTAATTTTTCATTAACTGCAATCGGTCCAACACCTGGTCCGCCGCCACCGTGAGGAATAGCAAATGTTTTATGTAAATTAAGATGACAAACATCGGCACCGATTTTGCCCGGACTTGTTAAACCGAGTTGTGCATTTAGATTTGCTCCGTCCATATAAACCAAACCACCGTTTTCGTGAATTATGTTCACCATATCAACTATACTTTCTTCGAATACTCCGTGTGTGGAAGGATAGGTTACCATTAAAGCTGAAAGATTTTCTTTGTGCTGTTCGGCTTTTAATTTCAAATCATTTAAATCGATATTTCCGTTTTCATCACAATTAACAATAATAACTTTGTTTCCTGCCAATACCGCACTTGCAGGATTTGTTCCGTGTGCAGAAGATGGAATAAGAACAATATTCCTATGTGCTTCACCTTTATCTTTTTGATATGCTTTAATAACCATTAAACCGGTAAATTCACCTTGCGCACCGGAGTTTGGTTGTAAAGAAACCGCAGCAAATCCGGTTAGTTCTGCAAGCTGCTTTTCCAATCTGTCAAACAATTCCAAGTAACCTTCGGCTTGGTCTAAAGGAGCAAAGGGATGAATATCACTAAATTCCGGCCATGTAATAGGAAACATTTCGGTAGCTGCATTTAGCTTCATTGTACACGAACCAAGCGGTATCATTGATGTTGTTAAAGACAAATCTTTTTTCTCCAATGATTTTATATAGCGCATCATTTCGGTTTCGGAATGATAACGATTAAAAACCGGATGTGTGAGATATTCACTTTCTCTTTTAAGATTACCGGGTATTCCAATTTCAGATTCAATAATATTTTTATTTTGACTATCACCAAATTTTTCAAACAAGGAAATCAAATCTTTAATATCACTTTCGGTTACATCTTCGCCTATGGAAATACCGATATGTTCATCATCAAAATATCTTAAATTGATTCCTCTTTCAATTGCTTCCGTTCTAAGTTGATTTAATTTATCATTGGAAATTTTAATTTTAAGGGAATCAAAAAAATGTGTGTTAATAATTTCATAACCGGAACTTTGTAATTGTTCGTAAATATATTTGGCAATAGAGTTTATACGCTTGGCAATATTTTTTAATCTTTTCGGTCCGTGGTAAACAGCATACATCCCGGCCATTATAGCAAGTAAAACTTGAGCTGTACAAATATTACTGGTAGCACGTTCACGTTTAATATGCTGTTCTCTTGTTTGCAATGCCATACGTAAAGCACGTCTTCCCTTTTTATCAACGGAAACACCTATAATTCTTCCGGGCACGGCACGCTTATATTCTTCTTTTGTAGCAAAGTATGCCGCATGAGGACCGCCAAAACCAAGCGGAACACCAAAACGTTGTGTAGTTCCAACAACAACATCAGCTCCGAACTCAGCCGGTGGTTTTAATAAAGTAAGACTTAATAAATCGGCGGCAACAATTTTGAATATTTTTTCTTCGGTAGCTTTTTCAAATAATGTTGAGTAATCCGAAATGTTACCATCATTACCGGGATATTGAACAAATATGGCAAAAACATCTTCGGTCAACTCGAATTTATTTTCACGTGTAATTCTTAATTCAATACCGTAAGGAATTGCACGCGTTTTAAGTACATCAATTGTTTGCGGGAAAATATTTTCCGAAACCAAAATAACGTTAGCTTTTTTCTTAGCACCTTTTCTTAGGGAATGTACCATGTGCATAGCTTCGGCTGCAGCAGTTGCTTCGTCAAGTAAAGAAGCGTTTGCCAAAGGCAGACCGGTTAAATCGGAAACCATAGTTTGAAAATTTAATAATGCTTCCAATCTACCTTGAGAAATCTCAGCTTGATATGGAGTGTATTGTGTGTACCAGCCCGGATTTTCCAATATATTTCTTTTTATTACGCTAGGAAGAATTGTAGTATTGTAACCTTGTCCTATAAAATTTTTATACAATTTATTTTTCGATGCAATGCTTTTTAATTCCTCCAGTAATTCCATTTCCGTTAATGGTAAATCCAATTCTACGTCTTTATTCAACCTTATATTTTGCGGAATTGTTTTATCAATAAGTTCGTCCAATGAATTTAGACCAATAACATTTAGCATTTTCTTAATATCATTATTATTGATACCGATGTGCCGTTCAAAAAATTTTTCTGGATATGCAAGAGTGTTCATATTATTTCTCTTTAACTTTATTAAACTTTAATTTATAATAAGAAAATTTAAGAAAATAGAATGAGAATAAATATTTTTTATTTTACACTCGGAAAAGTTTTTAATTACGGAAAGCAAAAAATACAAGTATTTAAATTTATATTATAAAGAGTTTAATTCTTTTAACACCTTTTGTGCGGCTTGTTGTTCGGCTGCTTTTTTATTATGACCAACTCCTTCGGCAAAATATTTTTCGCCCACTTTAACTCTAACTTTAAAAATTTTATTGTGTTGCGGACCAATTTGTTCTACGATACTATATTGAGGCGGTGAAAGTTTATGTGCATGTGAATATTCCAACAACTGTCCTTTGAAATTTTTATCATGTTCCAAAAATCCGTTGTTTACCAAATATTTTATTATATATTTATTTATAAAATCGGTTACTTTAGCTTCGCCCAAATCCAAGTAAATTGCTGCAATAAAAGCTTCCACAGTATCGGCAACAATATTACCCAGTTTCCTTTTTTCATTAGAAAGATATTTATCATTAAGAAAAATATATTTATCCAAATGTAAATGATAACCAACTTCTTCCAAAGATTCTTTATTTACAAAAGAAGACCTTACTTTTGTAAGGAATCCTTCTTTCTCGTTGGGATATTTACGGAATAGATATTCGGCAACTATTTTACCGAGTACTGCATCGCCCAGAAATTCCAACCGTTCATTTGATTTAACATGAAAATTTGTTTTTTCCAAATATGAACGATGTGTAAAGGCTTTAATAAAATAGAACGAACGATTAGGTTTGGTACCAATCAAATTTTCAATCATTATCAAAAGTTTATTAACTTTTTCGGGATTAAAATCCGGATTGAAATTAATATTTTTTTTACCAAAAAAACCAAAAATTTTTTTAAACAAAATTACTCTTCAAATTTTTTAAACAATAACGAAGCATTATGACCGCCAAATCCAAACGTATTGCTAAGAGCATATTTTAAATCTTTTTTAACAGGTTTATGCGGAGTGTAATCAAGATCACAATCGGGACTTGGTTCGTCCAAATGCATAGTTGGTGGTACAATGCTATTTTTTATAGCAAGTATAGTTGCTATACTTTCAATTGCTCCGGCAGCGCCAAGCAAATGACCGGTCATAGATTTTGTAGAACTAATGCTTAATTTATATGCATGTTCACCAAATAAATTTTTGATTGCAGCAGTTTCATTTTTATCATTAAGTAAGGTTGAGGTACCATGTGCATTTATGTAATCAACATCAGTTAATTCAATTCCGCCGTCTTTAACGGCTTCTCTCATAGAACGAAAAGCACCTTCACCTTCCGGTGCGGGAGCGGTAACGTGAAAAGCATCGGCAGTTAAACCAACCCCAATAATTTCACCGTATATTTTAGCTTTTCTCGTTTTGGCATGTTCAAGTTCTTCAAGAATTATGGTTCCGGAGCCTTCTCCCATAACAAAACCGTTTCTATCTTTATCAAAAGGTCTTGAAGCCACTTCGGGTCTGTCATTCCAAGTGGAAAGTGCGCGAGCCGAATTAAAACCTCCTATTGCCATTGGAGTTATTGAAGCTTCGGTTCCCCCGGTTACCATTAAATCTGCTGAACCTCTTTGAATCATAATAAAAGCATCGGATATTGCATGAGAAGAAGTTGCACATGCTGATGTGGTAGCATAGTTTGGCCCTTTTAATCCGAAACGAATTGATATATGTCCGGCAGCAATATCGGAAATCATCATAGGTATAAAGAACGGACTGATTCTTCTGGGACCACCTTTGATAAAATTTCCGTGTTGGGTTTCCCAAGTATCCATTCCACCAATTCCGCTACCGTAAATAACACCCATCCTTTCGGTATTGATTTTTTCCAAATCCAATTCGGAATCTTCCAAAGCCATTTGAGCCGTAGCCAATGCATAATGAGTAAAAGGATCCATTCTTTTAAGTGCTTTGGGAGTAATATATTCCGAAGGATCGAAACCTTTTACTTCGCAAGCAAATTGTGTAGCAAAATTTTCAGGATTAAATTTTGTTATTCTTGCGGCACCGCTTTTACCATCAAGAAGTGCTTCCCAAAATTCTTCAACGTTATTTCCAATAGGTGTTAATGCACCTAAACCGGTTATTACAACTCGCCTTTTACTCATTATTTATTTTCCCAAGTATTAAAAATAATTAAAAAATATTCCGCACGAAATTTATGCGGAATATTAAAAAAATATAAACCAAATAGTATTTTTCTTATCCTTGTTTCAATTCGGTCAAATATTTAATTGCATCACCAACTGTGGTGATTTTTTCAGCGTCATCATCAGGGATAGAAATATCAAATTCCGATTCGAAGCCCATAACCAATTCAACTATATCAAGAGAATCGGCACCCAAATCGTTTGTAAAAGAGGCTTCCGGTGTAATTTGACTTTCTTCAACACCTAATTTATCCATAATAATTTCTTTTACTTTTGCTTCAACATCCATAGGTCAACTCCTTTATTTTGTTTACGATGTATTTTAAAATATCACATTACCATTCCGCCATCAACGGAAATTATTTGTCCGGTTATATAATCCGAATTTTCACTGCACAAAAACTTAACAAGTTTTGCAACGTCTTCCGGTTGTCCCATTCTTTTTAATGGAATATTTGTTAATAGTGCTTCTTTTTGTTTATCATTTAATGCCGCTGTCATTTCGGTTTCTATAAAACCCGGTGTAACGGCATTTACTTTTATATTTCTTGCGGCAAATTCTTTTGCGGTGGACTTGGTAAAACCAATAATTCCAGCTTTTGAAGCGGCATAATTAGCTTGCCCGGCATTACCGATAATTCCAACTACTGACGAAATATTTACTATATGTCCGTTTCTTTGTTTCATCATCGGTTTGAAAACAGCTTTTGTATAATTGAATACACTTTTCAAATTAACATTTATTACGTCGTCAAAATCTTTTTCACTCATCCTTAATAATAAGTTATCTCTTGTAATACCTGCATTATTTATAAGTATATCAATCTTTCCAAACTTTTCTATTGCCAAATTTACAACTTCCTGAGCTTTTTCAAATGAAGTAACGTTACTCTTAATTCCAATTACATTTACATCGGAATCTTTGAAATGTTCCTCAATTTCTTTTGCACATGAATGGCAGCTGTTATAAACGAATAATATATCGGTAGCAAAATTCTGAAATTTTTGGTCGGCTAAAATTTCAACTATTGCTTTGCCTATTCCCCTTGTTCCGCCTGTTACTATTGCACTTTTATTTTTCAACATAAATTATTTTAGTAAAGATTTCAGTTTATTAACATTTAATATAATATTTCTTTTATTTTTTTTCCACAAGTTATAAATATGAATTGCTCAGTTGAGTTTTTCCAAATCTTCATATTTATCAATACCGGTAATTTTCACATCTGGATTAATACGTTTAATTAACCCTTGTAAAACTTTACCGGAACCAATTTCAATAAATTCTTCCACACCGTCTTTAATCATATTCTCAACGGATTGTTGCCATTTAACAGGCGAGGTTAATTGTTTAAGTAAAAGTTCCTTTATTTCATTATTATTTTTAACCTTGTTGGCGGTAACGTTTGCATAAATTGGAATTTTCGCATCGGCAATGTTTACGTGGTTGAGAGTTTCGTTAAACATATCTGCTGCATATTGCATTAGCGGAGAATGGAAAGCACCGCTAACAATTAGCTCTTTAACTAATCTTGCTCCGTTTTTTTTAGCTAAGTTCATAGTTTTTTTCACACCGTCCGAATTTCCGGAAATAACTATTTGACCGGGTGAATTAAAATTAGCACATTGAACAACAACGTTATCGTTGTTTGAAAGATCCGAACAAATATTTTCTAAAATTGATCCGTCCATACCTATTACCGCTGCCATTGAACCTGCTTCTTTTTTTCCTGCTTCAAGCATAGCTTCTCCGCGTTTTCTGATAAGTTTAAGAGCATCGGAAAAACTTAAAGCTCCGGCCGAATATAAAGCTGTAAGTTCCCCTAACGAATGACCTGCAACAACATCCGGAAGGACATAATTTAATTCGTTTAAAAGAACAGCACTATGAAGAAACAATGCCGGTTGAGTAACATCGGTGGATTTTAATTGTTCTTGAGGACCTTCAAACATTATTTTTGAAATATTAAAGTTTAAAGTATCTTCCGCTTGTTCAATTAGTTGCTTTGCTTTATTCGAATTATAAAAAATATCTTTAGCCATTCCCACATACTGAGAACCTTGACCCGGAAAAACGAATGCTTTTTTACTCACTAATCCAAACTCCACTTTATGTAAATAGCACCCCAAGTAAATCCAGCACCAAAAGCTGAAAGAATTAAATTATCTCCTTTTTTAATTTTTCCGTTTCTGTAATATTCGGTTAAACAAAGCGGAATAGTTGCAGCGGTAGTATTTCCGTAACGATCAATGTTTAACATTGCTTTTTCCGTAGGAATTCCCATTCTGTTGGCTGTAGCATCAATAATTCGTTTGTTTGCTTGATGAGGAACCAAATATGCAATGTCTTCGGAATTAAGGTTGTTTTTCTCCATAATTTCTACGGAAACATCGGCCATGCCTTTAACGGCTTCTTTAAAAACCGTTTTACCATCTTGAACCAAATTATGATAACCTTTATCCAAAGTTTCGTGAGAAGGAGGATATAAACTTCCGCCACCTTTCATATATAAAAATTCTTTTCCTTTGCCATCGCAATGAAGGATGGAATCGATATATCCGTCGTTAAGATTTTCCGTAGGCTCCAAAAGTACTGCAGCAGCGGCATCTCCGAAAATTATACAAGTATTTCTATCGGTATAATCGAGTATGGAGCTCATTTTATCTGCACCAATAACAATTACTTTTTTATGTCTGCCGCTTTCAATTAAACTTGCACCGCTTTCCAAAGCAAATAAAAACCCTGAGCAAGCTGCAGATAAATCGTAACCCCAAGCATTTTTTGCTCCAACTTTTTCTTGTACGAGGCAAGCTGTTGCAGGAAAAAACATATCCGGAGTAACGGTTGCAACAATAATAGCATCAATTTCTTCGGCAGATAAATTTTTGGATTGTAGTAAATCCGTAACAGCTTTAGCTGCCATATCGCTTGTAGCTCCGTTTTCTTCTTTTCTTCTTTCTTTAATACCGGTTCTACTTACAATCCATTCGTCATTTGTATCAACGATGGTTTCGAAATAATGATTATCCAAAATTTTATCCGGAACATACATACCAACACCGGTAATTTGTGCATTAACTAATTTTTTTTCTCTTCTAGATATTTCCATAAAGTTTTTTACCTTCTTTGAGTTTTTGTATTAATTTTTTTTCGAACATTTCATCGGCTTTAAGAATCATATTTTTAATTGCCAAGGGCGAACTGGCTCCGTGTCCTATAATACTAATTCCGTTAACACCTAGCAACGGAACACCACCGTGTGATTGGTAATCCATATCTTTTAAAGATGCTTTTAATACTTTTTTTGTTATTAAAGCTTTTATTTTATTGGAGAATCCTTTTGAGGCATAATTTTTAATTCTTCCTTTTACAAAAGTTAAAAAACTTTCACCGAATTTAAGCATTATATTTCCAACAAAACCGTCGCAAACAACAATATCCGTTTTACCTTTTAATATATCTCTTCCTTCAACATTACCAAGAAAATTAAGACCGGATTTTTCCAACATTTTAAAAGCTTCGAAAGTTACATTGTTTCCTTTGCTGTTTTCTTCGCCAACGCTTAACAAGCCGACGGAAGGGTTTTTAATATTGTCCATTTCTTCGGCATAAATTGTACCCATAATTGCATAGTCCAATAAATGTATTGGTTTGCTATCCACACTGGCACCAACATCATAAACCGTACAATTTTTTCCGCTGTTTGTGGGAAATTGCGCTCCGATTGTAGGTCTTCCGAAACCTTTAATTCTACCCATAATTAAAGTGGAGGCAGCCATCATTGCTCCGGTATTTCCCGCACTTACAAAAGCATCTGCTTTGTTTTCCTGTATCAACCTGGCACCTTTAACTATTGTAGAGTCTTTCTTTTTTTTTATAGCAACAGTTGGCGAATCATGCATGTCAATTACTTCATTTGCATGTATGATTTTTGACGTATCAAATTTCAAATTATTTTTGTTAATAAAACTTTTTATTTTTTTTTCATCTCCAATTAAATATAGTTCCAAAGAAGACTTTTGTTTAAGTGCTTCGATAGTACCAAGTATGGGATTTTCCGGAGTATAGTCTCCCCCCATTGCATCAATTATTATTTTACATTTATTAACAAAGGGAGACATCACAATTTATAATCACTAAGATTCGGGAACAAATTGGGAACGACCGGCATAGTAACCGCAATTAGGACATGCTCTATGACTAAGTTTCATTTCTCCGCAATTTGAACATGTTGTTAAAGACGGAGCAGTTGCCTTATAATGAGTTCGTCTTTTGTCTCTTCTACTTTTCGATATTTTTCTTTTCGGATGAGCCATTTATTTTCCTCTTTTTAGTTTAATTTTCCTTTCAAACTTATTAATTTTTCCCAAACCGGATTTACAGAATCTGTTTCACAGTTACATTTTTTTATATTTAAATTAGCTCCGCACTGCGGACACAACCCTTTACAGTTATCATCACAAAGTTTTTTCATTGGAACGGATAAGTATGTATAATCGATTACTTCTTTTGTAAGGTCCAAATTTTCCAAATTTCTTGTAATGTATTTTATATCGGTATTATTATTCCCTTCTATATTTTTATCGTATAAAAAAACAATTTCAAAATTTGTTTCGAGAATATCATTATATTTTTTATTACATCTATCGCAAGAAAAAACAGCATTAATTTTCAATTGGCAATCTACAACAATTTGATGTAAAGATTTATCTACCTTACAATTAAGTTTTATTTCATCCCTAAATTGTTCGTCTAAGTTAAGCTCCGAAACGTTTTTGGTTAATTCAAATTTATGAATTCCTTCCGGAAGATTACTTATTTTAATTTTCATCTTTTAAAATCTCGTTTCTTTTTAGTTAGTTTTTGAAACAGACCAACTAAAAAAACGGGATAAATTATATTGATCGAAAACAAATTTTATTTTTATTACTACAGTATTTATAAGTTATATTTATTCAAATTAATTTTGTAAAAATACTTAAAATACCGCCTGTTCTACTTTGAAAATATTTTAAAAAATATAATTATGAAATATATAAAGGCATTCATTTATAAGCAAGAAATGTTAATTGTGTCAAAATTGGGATAGTTCTTACATAATTACATAATAAATGTTTAGCTTAAGCGAAAAATTGTCGATTATTAGTATTTAACCTTATCTGATATTTATTTAATTTTTAATTATCATATTTATATATATTTGATATTTAATTATCTGTTTTTAAATTATTTTCGGTCCTTCTCAAAAAAACATCGGTAGGTAAGCCCGGATAAGCATTTGAACTTAAAGTGTATGTTTTTCCCGCCTTGTAATATTGCATTCCTCTATAAGCTATCATTGCGGCATTATCTCCGCAATATTCTATTTTAGGTATAACAATTTTAATATTTTTATGTTGACCTATTTTATAAAATTCATTTCTTAGCTTTTTATTTGCGGCAACACCTCCAACAAGTGATAAAGAATTTATTTTGTTTTCATCTAACGCTAAGTTCACTTTTTGAATAATTGCTTGTGTAGCGGCTTTTTGAAATGAAGCGGCAATATTGCTTTTGTCTTTTTCAGAAATTTGTTTATCGAAATTTTTTTTTTGAATATAACGCAAT
>JALSTL010000089.1 GCA_026983755.1 Melioribacteraceae bacterium
TAATGTGACCGGCTAAATATTCGGGAACACTTCTAACATCAATGAGAAAAAATTTTTCACCGGAGTTAATTTTATTTTGTAAATCTAAAACGGAAATATGTTCAACTGCAGCTTTGGCTTCTTTGGTAATTTGTTTCTTCGGTTTAATTTGTCCAAAATTTAACGTTAAAGAACCGGCTAAAATAAAAATCATAATACTTAATATTTTTTTAGATTTTATCATTTTAAACCTCCTGTGTAATTAAATTATAAAATTTTTTGTAAAAACCGTTTGCCTGAAATTTTTGTACCCTTATTAATAATTTTTATGAAATACCGGAATTGGTTTTGTATATTATTTATATTGAACAGAGGTCAAAAGAAAATTATATTTAATAAGGATTCATTTTACCGATTACAAAAAACAGACCAAAAAATATTTCAAAGGTAAAATTACAATTTGGTATTTATTGTAAATAAATCAAAAGATTTTTTATCCTGTTATTATTGATTATGAGAAATTATTCTAAAGAAATTATCAAACTTAAAAAATAATAAATCGTTAAAGAAAGTTTAATTTCTCATTTCTTATAAAATACACGGAAGGTATTCTCAATAATAGTAATTGTAATTATTAAACATTATTGTTTTACATTATAAACCAATAATTTTTTTGGCAAGAAACTTGAAGTTCATTTAATAAAAAGTATGATTATGAGAGAATTAGTTTATAAAAGTTTTGCCAAGTTATTTACATATCCCGATAAAGAATTACTTGCATTAGTTAATGCGGGGGTATTTACGGAATTATTTGAAGTTCTGGAAATACCTGAAACGGATTTTTCGAGGATTGATAAATGGATTAATTCTTTTAAGAATAAAGAAAAACTTTTGGAGGTTTTGCAAGTGGAATATACGAGACTTTTTATTAATACTTTTCCTACATTACCTGCACCTCTTTACAAATCGTTTTATGAGGATAAAGAATTGTTCGGCAATTCCGTAGGTATATTAATAGATACTTATGAAAAATATGGATTTGAAGTTTCGCAAGACCGAAAAGAATTACCGGATGCTTTACCTCTGTTATTAGAATTTGTTTATCGTTTAAATTTGGAGCAATTTCCGATTTATGAACAGCATCAATTTATTAATAAATTCATTTTAAGTTGGAGTAATAAATTGGAACAAAAAATAATTGAAAATAAAGAAATAGAATTTTATGAATTTTTAATAACCGCACTTAATCGTTTTCTGAAGGAAGATGTAAAACAAAGTACAATAAAATTATAAGAGAATAATTATGAGTATTAACAGAAGAGAATTTTTAAAACGAAGTGTACTATCCGGTAGTGCTTTAACATTATTATCACACACACAGCTAAAAGGTTTTACAAAACATCCGCTCGGTTGGAAAGGAAAAGAGCGTGTTAATGAAGTTGCATCAATATGCGAAATGTGTTTTTGGAGGTGTGGAATACTTGGTAATGTTGATAAATACGGCAAGTTATTAAAGATAGACGGCAATCCTGAACATCCGTTAACACATGGCAGACTCTGTGCCAGAGGCAATGCAGGACATAAATTAGTTTATGATCCAGATAGATTAAAATATCCCTTAATGCGGGTTGGTAAAAGAGGCGAAGGAAAATTTAAACGAGTAAGTTGGGACGAGGCTTTGGATTTTTTTGCGGAAAAATTACTGAAAATAAAAAATGAATACGGTCCCGAATCCGTAGGTTTTTTCCCGCATGGAATTCAAGCAAGATTTTTCCATCATGTTATGACTGCTTTTGGAACACCAAATAGTGCTGAACCTGCGTTTGCTCAATGCAGAGGTGCTAGAGATGTAGGTTATAAATTAACTTTTGGAAATAATATAGGCTCCCCCGAACCTTTGGATTTTGAACATACCAAACTTATGATTTTTATTGGCACACATATAGGAGAAAATGTTTTTACCGGACAAATTTTACAGTATGCAGAAGCTTTGGAAAGAGGAGCAAAACTAATAGTTGTTGATCCCCGTTTTTCCGATGCCGCTTCAAAAGCCGACTATTGGTTACCAATTAAACCGGGAACGGATATTGCACTATTATTAGCTTGGATGCACGTCCTAATTTATGAAGGTCTTTATGATGAAGATTATATTAAAAATTATGCCATAGGTTTTAGGGAATTAAAAGAACATTTAAAAAATTTTACACCAGCATGGGCTTCTTCAATAACCGAGTTACCGGAAAGTTTAATAATTAAAACGGCTCGATTAATGGGAGATTATATTCCGCAAGTAGGTTTGCATCCCGGTAGGCATTTTGCATGGTACGGAGATGATAGTCAACGTGCCAGAGCTATGGCTATACTAACTGCTTTACTTGGCAGTTACGGAAGAAAAGGAGGAATTTATCTTTCAAGTTCAATTCCCGTTCCCAAATATCCTGCTCCGCATCATAAACCAAAAGCACAAAGAGCCGATGGGGCTGGTACAATTTATCCTTTTGCTTCCAAAGGTCTTGGTGTTACAAACGGTTTGATTGATGCAACAGTTAGTGAAAATCCCTACCCGATAAAAGCGTGGGTTGTTTATAGTCAAAATGTTCTGGAAAGTATTCCCGAAACATGGAAAACGAAACAAGCAATTGAAAAGCTGGATTTAATGGTTGTAATTGACATAATGCCCGTCGAACAAATTATGTACGCAGATTTGGTATTACCGGAAGCAACATATTTGGAACGCTACGATGACCTTTACACGGTTAAAAATGCTAAAAAACCTTTTGCCGCTATTCGTCAACCGGTAATTGAACCTTTGTTCGAAACTAAACCGGGGTGGTGGATTGCAAAAGAAATGGCTAAAAGATTAGACCTTGAAGAACTTTTTACTTGGGATACTATCGAAGATTATTTGGAATACAGACTATCCGGCTTAAATACAACTCTTTCTAAAATGCAAGCCAAGGGAATTACCGTTTATGAAAAAGGTACTCCTTACTTCGATTTTACAAAACCGCTTAAATTTAAGACGGAAAGCGGAAAGATAGAACTATATTCCAAAAAGTTGGAAAGATACGGATTTGCTCCCATACCGGAATATGTACCCGTTGAAGAGGTGCCTGAAGGATATTTCCGTTTAATATACGGACGAACACCATTACATTCCTTTGCGCGTTCACAAAACAACGAAATCCTAAACGGGTATCAATCCGAAAATAATTTGTGGATAAATGACAAAGTTGCCGCAGAACTTGGTATATATAACGGAGAATATGTTCAACTTGAAAATCAAGATAAAGTTTTAAGCAATAAAATCAAAGTAAACGTTACACCAGGAATAAGACCGGATGCTGTTTTTATGGTACATGGATTCGGTCATAATTCCCGATTGTTAAAAAAAGCTTACGGTAAAGGTGCTTCGGATAATCAACTTATGACAAGGGTAAAACTTGATCCTCTTTCCGGCTCAACTGGTATGCGTGTTAACTTTGTTCGAATAATAAAGAATGGTAATCCGTTGATGGTTTCCAAAGATTTTAAAATTATTCCTGCTTTCGAAGGTGAAAGCGAAATAAACATTAAACAAAACCTTGAAAATGCAAAAGAAAAAATTGGAACGAATAATAGTAGGGAAGAAAAATCTCTAATAAAAAAACATAAGAAACCTAAGAAAAAAATAATTGACTTAAAAAAAATTGAATCCGAAGATGAAGAGGATGAAGGATGCTAAAAATAAATATTAAAAATAAATTGAAAATTCATTTTACCGTACTGGTAAAAAGAAAGTGGAGGGAAAATGGCTCGTTATGCTATGGTAATTGACCTTCGTAAATGTGTGGGATGCGACGGATGTACGGTTGCCTGCAGAACGGAATGGGATGTTCCCATCGGGCATTCGAGAACATGGGTAAATCATTCCGGAGCAATCGGAGAATTTCCAAATGTATATTCAACTAATTTTGTTGCACAATGTAATCATTGTGACGAACCTGCATGTGTCCCGCCTTGTCCTACAGGTGCTACCTTTCAAGAAAAAAACGGTATTGTTAGGGTTAATACGGATTTATGTATTGGCTGCGGTTATTGTGTGGAAGCATGTCCTTACGATGCACGCTATATTAATCCTATTACAAACAAAGTGGATAAATGTGATTTTTGTATTGAAAGACTTCAAGAAGGTTTGCAACCGGCTTGCGTAACAACGTGTACGGCAAATGCAAAATTTTTTGGCGATTTGGAAGATAGAAACAGTATTGTATATAAAAAAGTATTTGAAGAAGGAGCATGGCGTAATGAAAATGAAAATGCCGCTATAGGTCCTAATGTATATTATTTGGGAACTAAGAATCAATTGGAAATTGTTAAAGCAAAATACGGGCCCAGAAAATCACGTTTGGTTACTCCTTCGCAAATGTGGAAAGATATAATCAAACCGTTTATTTTGGGAATGGTTGGTGTAACTTTTATTGGTCAAGCCATAGCTTTCTTTAATCAATTAAGAAAAGGGGAGGAACCGATAGATGACTAATTTGAATGCATATAAGTTCGAAAAGGCATTAGCACAGTTAAAAACACCTCCTAAACTTACGGCAAAAGAAAAAGACAGAATGCGACAGCGTAAAATGAAAAAACACGATGTTGCTATTATGCTTGTTCATTGGTTTAATGCTTCAACTTGGATATTTATGTTGTTTACAGGTGCAGCATTAATAATATCATCTTTGTATAAAGTGGCTCCGGACTTTTTTATTAATATTATGAGAGCTTTATTCGGTAATGCAGCCGATATGTTAGAAGCTCATATTTGGCTCGGGATTGTTTGGATTTTTGTTTTCAGTATGTACACAATATTCGGATACAGAAAATATTTGCGTAAAAATCCTGTTCGACATGCCGAACTTAAAAAAGGGGGATTGATGCAGAAGTTCAAAACTTTTCAATGTGTTTTATTTGGCAACAAAGCACTTTGTATAGATGAAAATGATTTGCTTTGGCTAAAAAGAAGAGTTTTGGGAATTTTAGGTAAATCAAGCGAACCTCTTCCACCGCAAGGCTCATTTAACGGCGGTCAAAAAATGTACGGATTGCTTGTGGCTTTAATGACTCCGATTATTATGATTACCGGTCTTATTATGGCTTTTCATTTGGGTCCGGTTTGGTTAGTTCAATGGGCTATTCCATTGCATTTTTTTGCAGTCGGTTTAGTTGTTGCCGGCTTAATGATTCACGTTTACATGGGTGCGGTTTTACCCGAAGAAAAACCGGCTTTCTTTTCGATGTTAACCGGTAGTACAAGCGAGTTATTTTTATATAAACATCATTTTAAATTTTGGAAACAAAGAATCTTAGAACAATACAAATGGCGAAAAGAAAATGTTGAAGAAGTTGACTTATATGATTTATTACCGGATAACGTTGCCAAAGAAATTGAAAGATTGGCAGTTAATATTAAAGAACCCGAAAAAGAGATAATTATAAAAGATACCAACCCAAAACCATTCTGGAATCCATATATAACCGGTGCTTTGCTTGGTTTGGTTATGGTGGCAACCTTCTTCCTATTGGGAAGAGGATTAGGCGCTTCAAGTGCTTTATCAAGATTTGGAACATACATTTATAGTTTATTTTCATTAGACTATGTTAGTCAAAATCCTGCTTGGGGCAAATATGTACGCCATGGAAAAAATCCTTTGATGAATTTTATGATTTTTGAAGTCATCGGAATAATTATCGGTGGATATATTTCTGCAAAACAAGGTAGGAGAGTAAAATTTGAAATTCTAAAAGGTCCTAACATTTCAAAAAAGAAAAGATTGATATTTGCTTTCTTTGGCGGAGTTTTTATGGGAATAGGAGCAAGAGTTGCCAGAGGTTGTACAAGCGGTTTGGCTTTAACAGGTGGAGCAACCATGGCTGTTGGCGGTTGGATTTTTATGTTGGCAATTTTCTTTTTCGGTTTTATAGGAGCATACTTTTTTAGGAGGTTATGGTTATGATAGCACCATTATTAAAATTCGGTTATTTTACAGTTGATTTTAGTTACATCTTAGCTTTAATTATTGGAATTATATTCGGTTATTTATTAGAAAAAGGCGGTTTTGGAAATTCAAGAAAATTAGTATCGCAATTTTATTTTACAGATTTTGCGGTTTTAAAAGTAATGTTTACATCAATTGTTGTTGCTATGTTAGGGTTGCTTTATCTAAATTGGATGGGAATTCTTGATTTGTCTAAAATCTATATTGTTCCTACTTATGTAACGGCACAATTATTCGGCGGTGCTTTTCTTGGATTGGGGTTTGTTATGGGTGGTTTATGTCCGGGAACTTCTTTTGTTTCCGCTGCCAGCGGTAAAATAGACGGAATGTTTTTTGTGCTTGGCGTATTTGTTGGCACTATGTCTTTCGGAGATCTATTCTACGATTGGTTAAAACCTATTTACAAAGGCGGATATATCGGCAAAGTAACTTTACCGGATTTTTTGGGAATGAATGCCGGAGTTGTTGCTTTTATTATTACACTTTTGGCTGTCGTATCATTTTGGTTGGCCGAAAAAACCGAAAAGCAATGGGACCCTTATAAAAAATTTAGGAGTTATCCGAAAGAAAAAATAGGTGTGAAATAAGCACTTTTAACTTAATGAGGAATTCAAAATGTTACATAAAATTAAATTGATTGCTACTGTATTATTAGTATTACTTGGGTTTCTTTTGGCTGTAGGATATCCGGACGGTGGAGTTAAAAACGTGAAATATTCTCATTTAAAAAATAAAATTAAAATCCCCAATTTAACCAAAGAGGGAAATGCTAAAAATTTTATCAATAAATTTTCTAAAGTAAAAACAACATCGCATAAAATTATTCGGCATCAAATAACAAATAAAAAATCCGATATTACCACAAATATTATTAAAAATAAAAAGAAAAAAGTAATTTCAGTAAAGGCAGATACCAAACCAAAAATAAACTTAATCAAACCTAAAATAAAAAAAGAAATTAACCTTGTTAAACCTCCCGCTCCACCTAAAGAAGAAGATGAAGACGAAGGATGCTGAAAATATTCATTTATAAAAATTTTTTTTGAATTACCCTTCTATTATGGAAAAGTTCTAATAAGTTTTTCTGATTATTTTATAATTGGCAATAATTGTTTATAAAATTCTATAATATGCAATAAGTTAAATAGACTTTTTAATTTAACCCTTCCTAAGGCTTTGAATTGGAATAATTTCTTTTATTACAATAGTTTCGAACTATTCTGTTTTTCTATTGCATAATTCGGGTTAAACATTTGGAATTATGTAATTATAACAATAATTTATGGTGAACATAAAAATCCTTTAAAATCATAAGTGAATTTTTTTGAAACGGAATAAAGCATCTTTACAATTAAAAGCAATATTCATAATAAGCGGATTACTAATAATCGGTTATTCCGTTTTTTTGTATATCATTGCACCGCATTTTACATATACAGCTAATCCAAGCTTGCATAATACTATTCAATATGTAATTGTACGAATGTTCATTGGTACAGTTTATGTTGTTTCGGTGGTTTTATTTATTAAGAAAAATTTATTAAATAGTAAAAATCTTTTATATGTTATTCTTATTGGAATTATTGCCCGCCTAATTTTAATTCCGACAGTACCAATATTAGAAGATGATTTTAACAGATACCTTTGGGATGGAGCAGTTACTGCCGAAGGGTTTAATCCATATAAATATATACCGCAAGATTTTTTTGAAGAAAAAAGCTCTACACCTAATACGCCGGAACAGCTTTATAAATTAGGTAAAGAAAGTGGTGAAATATTAAAACTGGTAAATCATCCGCAAATAAGAACAATTTATCCTCCTGTTGCACAAGGCGTTTTTACATTAGTTTATTTTATTAAGCCTTGGAGCGTTACGGTTTGGAAAGGTATAATATTTTTGTTTGATTTGATAGTTTTATTTTTACTATTTAATTTGTTGAAAAAACTAAACCTTAGTAAAAGTTTAATTATTATTTATTGGTGGAATCCTGTTTTATTACACGAATTTTATTCTGCCGGGCACATGGATATTATAATGTTTCCTTTAATTTTAGTTGCAATAATTTATTATCTGAATAAAAAATATGTTCTATCTTCCGGTATGTTTGCATTGTCTTTTGGAGTAAAAGTGTGGCCAATTGTTTTTATCCCTTTTGTTCTGAAAAAAATATTAAAGAATAAAAAAAAATTATATTTAGCCTTATTTTCTTCCGGTGTAATTGTAATTCTTCTTTCTCTTCCGGTTATTCTAACAAAGCTGGATGATAGTCTTGGGTTTGTTACATACTCTAAAAATTGGACTAATAACGAAGCATTTTTTCAACTTGTAAACCAAGCTATTAAAGGGTTTTTAAAATTATTTAATATTCACTATTATTGCAGTTTATGTGTTGCACGCTGGTTAACGCTAGGTGGATATTCAATTTTTATTATTTATTTATTAAACAGGAAAATAGATAACAATAAACATTTTATATATAGTTTGTTTTTAGTGGTTTCGGTTTTATATTTGATAAGTCCAACGCAGTTTCCATGGTACTATACTTGGGTTTTACCGTTGTTGGTTTTTAATCCCAGATTATCTTTTATTCTTTATGCAACATTTTTACCGCTTTATCAATTAAAATATTACTATCATTATCTTGTTTGGATAGAACATATCCCGATACTTTTACTTTTTATTTTAGAGTTAAGCAATAAAAAAACGGCTAATTATTTAGTAAAAAAATTAGCCGATTAAAGTTTACGAATGCAAATTTACTTGGATAATTTTTCTTTGTTTTTATTAGTCCAATCTTCCAATGTGGAAATTAAATTATTCATTACATCAAAAATCACCTTGGCATTATTGTCGGATAAACTATCAAGAATATTTTGGTGAAGAGCAATATGTTTTTGAGAAAGTTGGTTAATAAATTTTCTGCTTGAAGGTGTGATTTCAACAAAATAATTTCGTTTGTCCCTTAAATCAACATTACGAGTAATGTATTTTTTCTTTTCCAAACTTGTTAAAATATGGGTAACTCTTCCCGGAGTAATTTCCAATTCTTTTACCAAATCTTTAATGGAAACAATGGAATTTTTGGAAAACATTCGTAAACATTTAAGTTCCATCGGAGTTAAATTAAATAAAGCTGCAAAACTACTTTCTTTTTTGTTACAAGCTTTTGCAAGGCGGCATGTTAGTTCCGATAATTCAATTGCTTTTTTCTTTGTTTTCTTAATCACAACTATTCCCGTTTTATGACTAAATAGTTTTTTATAATACAAAATTACTTTAATCTTTAATAATACGCAATTAGTAATTTTGTTTTAAGTTTTTGCTTGGTTATAGAAAAAAAATACTATTATTTTAATAATTGAAAATAATAATTTATTGGTAAAGAAAATTTTGAAAATATTAGTTACCGGTGGTGCCGGTTATATAGGTTCGCATTTTGTTAGAATATTAATGAAAAATAATATTGAAGTGGTTGTGCTAGATAACTTATCAAGAGGCCACAAAGAGTCGATACCGGAAAATGTTATTTTCGAAAATGCCGATTTATTAAACTATGAGCAATTGGAACGTGTATTAAAAAAATATTCTTTCGATGCTATTGTTCATTTTGCCGCATTTGCTTACGTTGGTGAATCGGTTGAAAAACCCGAATTGTATTACGAAAACAACGTTGTAGGAAGTTTTAATTTAATAAAAGCAACACTTAATGCAAATATAAATAAATTTGTGTTTTCGTCAACATGTTCTTTATACGGAAATCCCAAAGAAATACCGATTTCCGAAAAGTTACCTACCAATCCAATCAATCCGTATGCACAAACAAAATTGATTATCGAAAACATTCTAAGAGATTTTGATAGAGCTTATGGCATTAAATCAGTGTTTTTACGTTATTTTAATGCAGCCGGAGCAGATTTTTCGGGCGAAATAGGAGAAAGTCATCAACCGGAGCCACATTTAATTCCGATAGTATTAAATACTGCATTGGGTAAAAGAGAAAAAGTTTTTATATTTGGGGATGATTATGAAACTGAAGACGGAACTTGTATAAGAGATTATATTCATATAAATGATTTGGGTAATGCACATTTACGTGCTTTGGAATATCTGGATAACGGTGGTAACACCGATGTAATTAATTTGGGAACCGGAGAAGGATATTCCGTAAAAGAAATTATAGCTACAGCAGAAAAAGTAACCGGGGTAAAAATTAAAGCGGAAATTACCAAAAGGAGAAAAGGAGACCCTGCAATATTGGTTGCAGATAATAAAAAAGCTAAAGAGATTTTAGGCTGGAAACCCGAATATAATTTAAATGATATTATTTCATCTGCATATAATTGGCATAAATCCCCAAGGTTTTAATTTATGTTAAAAAAGATTGAGACACCAATTCAAGATTTGTTTATAATTGTTCCTGATAAATTCGAAGATTCACGCGGATATTTTTTTGAAGCTTATTCTAAAAAGAAATATAAAGAATTAGGTATAGCTTATAATTTTGTGCAGGATAATATTTCTAAATCCGTTTATGGAACCGTTAGAGGATTACATTACCAAGTTGGTAAATTTGCTCAAGGTAAATTATGCCAAGTAGTTTTTGGTAAAGTTTTGGATGTTGCTGTGGATATCAGATTCGGTTCACCCACTTTCGGAAAATATTTTTCTATGGAATTATCGGCGGAAAACAATAAACAATTATGGATTCCTCCCGGGTTTGCACACGGTTTTTCGGTACTTTCCAACGAAGCAATATTTCACTACAAATGTACAAATTATTATAGCAAAAAAGATGAAAGATGTATAATTTACAATGACGAAAATATTAATATAAACTGGAAAGTAAAAAATCCGATAGTTTCCGATAAAGACAAATTGGGAATAAAACTAAAAAATATTAAAAAAGAATTTTTATATAAAAAACAGACTTATAAAGGAGGAAATTAATGAAACTTGCCGTTGTTGGTACAGGGTATGTTGGTTTGGTATCGGGTACATGTTTTGCGGAAACCGGAAACGAAGTAATATGTGTAGATAACAATTTGGAAAAATTAGAAAAACTCAAAAGAGCAGAAGTACCTATTTATGAACCTGGACTTGACTTATTATTTTATAGAAATATTGCAAAAAAAAGATTAAGCTTTACCAACGATTTAAAAAATGCTGTTCTTTCATCCGAAATTATTTTTTTATGTTTACCTACTCCGCAAGGAGAAGACGGCTCTGCGGATTTAAAATATGTTCACGGAATTGCAGAAGATATTGGTGAAATTTTAAAAGAAAATCCTGAACATGATTTTAAAATTATAGTTAATAAAAGTACCGTACCGGTTGGAACTTGTGCATCGGTAACAAATATTATTAAAAAACAAGGCGGTCAAGATTTTGAAGTGGTTTCGAATCCTGAATTCTTAAGAGAAGGTTACGCTATTGATGATTTTATGAAACCCGATAGAATTGTTATTGGAGCAACTTCTCAAAACGTAATGAAAAAAATGAAAACATTATATGCTCCCTTTGTTATGCAAGGTAATCCGATTATTGAAATGAATCCCGAAAGTGCCGAAGTTACAAAATATGCCGCAAATTCTTATCTTGCTATGCGAATTACATTTATGAATGAACTTGCCAACTTTTGCGAAAGAGTTGGTGCAAACGTTGACCTTGTAAGAAAAGGTATGGGTTCCGATGTCAGAATCGGTAAACACTTTCTGTTTCCGGGTATCGGTTACGGCGGCTCTTGTTTTCCCAAAGATGTAAATGCATTAATTAAAACCTCCAAAGAACACGGTTCGGAAATTAAATTGCTTTCTTTGGTTGATCAAATTAACAAAGAACAAAAATTAGTTTTAGTTAAAAAAGTGCTTAAGCATTTCGATAACGATATTGCAGGTAAGAAATTTGCAATTTGGGGTTTGGCTTTTAAACCGAATACGGATGATATGAGAGAAGCTCCTTCCGTAGTTGTTATAAATGAACTACTAAAACTCGGTGCTAAAGTTTCGGCTTACGATCCCGAAGCAATGGAGAATGCCAAGTTTTATCTTCAAGATAGAATTGAATATGTTGATAACCAATATGATGCTTTAAAAGAAGCCGATGCATTGTTAATTTTAACGGAGTGGAATGAATTTAGAAATCCGAATTTCATACATGTTAAAGAACTGTTAAAAAATCCCGTTGTTTTTGACGGTAGAAATATTTTTAACCGAAGAAGAACAAAAGAACACGGATTTACACACTATAGCATTGGTAAAACTCCAATTAAACCAAGTTAAGTTTTATATTACACTAAAATTCCTTTTCATTGTGGTGTTGTGTTAATTTATTAATGACGGTAATCTATAAACTCACCCCAACCCCTCTCTTAAAAAGAGAGGGACTGCTACCTCTCCCTTTGGGAGTGGGTTGGGGTGAGGGTTCATTTGCCGACAAAATACAGTTAGCTTTACAGTATCGACGAATCTTCATGGCTTGCTCGGCTTTTTTTCGGGATTCGCTACGTAATATTTCTACTTACTTAATTTTTTGCAATGATACTTTTTTTTATTAAAGCTAGTGAAATTACGGTAGAGTGAAAAATTACTTCTCTAAAACTTTCTTATAGTAATTTATATATTGAGGAATTATTAATTTTTTATCAAATTGCTCAACAGCTCTTTTTCTGGAATTTTTGGCAAACGAAGATATTTTCTTTTTGTTACGTAATAATTCAAATGTATATTTAGCCATTCTTTCAACATCACCAAATTCCGCAATATAACCGGTTTTGTTGTGAACAATTAATTCCGGTAAACCACCAACGCTGGAACTTATAACCGGAAGACCGCAAGCCATTGCTTCCAAAGCTGCAAGCCCGAAACTTTCGGATTGCGAAGGCATTAAGAAAATATCACCGACACTTAATAAATCTTCCAAACCGTCTTGCTTTCCCATAAATATAACTTGTTTTTCCAAACCTTTTTCTTTAACG
>JALSTL010000090.1 GCA_026983755.1 Melioribacteraceae bacterium
TAAGGTTCATTTTTGTAATTTTCCAACGGTACTAAAAACATTTCTATTTATAAAAAGGATTATTCTTAACTAAATTTTCACCTTTATTATATTTACCGATATATCTTTTTGCTCTGATAAATGTGTTGTATCTATACTCATTAAATTCATTACTGTTTTTTTGCAGACTATTAATTTTTACACGTCCGGCGGCGTGTATGTATTTACCATCACCGATATAAATTGCAACGTGCGTAACCTTTTCTTTTTCCGTATCTGTTTTTTTCCTTCCGAAAAATAATAAATCCCCTTTTTGCAGTTTACTAAAATTTTCCGAAGTATCTACTAATTCCCCTACCAATACTTGCTGCGAAGCATCACGCGGTAAAATAACTCCGTTCATAAAATAAACTGTTTTGGTAAATCCGCTGCAATCAAATGCTTTGGCGGAAGTTCCGCCCCACAAATATGGTAATCCCAAATATTCTTTTGCGGTTGCAACAATATTTTCTCCGGTCAGTAAAGTATCGTTAACCCAATCAGAATAATTTTTACATCGTTCCCTTTCAATAAAACCTTTGCGTCCGTCCGGAAACTCAACATTTATAAAATTATTTTCTTCTCCAGTATCTTTTAAAATATCCCCAATTACAATATCGGAAACTCTAGCGGAATTTGAATTGGCTTTGCCGTAAACTTGTCCGTACGGTTTTGTATAAATTATCTTGTCGGAATTTTTCCATTCATCCATTTTATTTTTATCTACAATAACCAACGCATCTTCGTCCAACCAAGCAATGTATTTATCCGGAGTTTGAATTAAATACCATCCGTTATTTTCTTTAAAAACATTTACGCAAGTACCAAGCAAAGTTTGTGTAGCTAATTCCGCCGAATGTGCAGGTTTGGACCGAATATTAGCAACCGAAAGATCTATAATTCCATAATGATTTACACCTAAACTTGTATCGGGCAATACGTTTACGGATTGTTCAACTTTCAATCCGGCTTCTTTAATTTCTTTATTTAAGATATTCAAAGCATTTTTTTCTGTTGTTTCACCGGATAGAATAATTTTGTTTTCGGAGTTTTCTATTTGTATATTGAAAATTGCGGTACGTTCATCCGGGGCAAATTCCTTTTTGACCGATGATATAATTTTTTTTAAAGTTTTCATATTATTATTCTCTTGACCATAAATTGAATTAACTGTTAAAGACATTATAATTAGTAAAAAAATATTCTTATATTTCATTTGTAAATCCTTATTTTCTACAAAGAATAAAACTACACATTTTTTATATTTTTTATTAGATTTTTATGCTAAAATATTTTGCTCTTTGAAACTTTTTTGTATTTTTGGCATCCAATTTTATTCATAATAAATAAATATTGGAGTGGATAAAAATGAGTATAGCAACGCAACCGAAAGTAATTATCTTTACAACACCAACATGTAGTTTTTGTAATGCGGCAAAAAGGTATTTCAGAGAAAAGAAAATTAAGTTTAAAGAGGTTGATGTTTCCAGAGATCAAAGAGCAGCTAGAGATATGCAAAGAAGAGCAGGAACAACAGGGGTTCCGGTAATTTTAATAAATAATCGTCCTATTGTAGGATTTGACAAACCAAAAATTAATAGATTTTTAAACATTAAATAAAAGAGAGGAAAAGCTATGAAAATTAAACCAATGGATGACAGAGTTCTTGTTTCATTTGTTGAAGAAGAAACAAAAACAGCTTCCGGTATTATAATTCCGGATACTGCCAAAGAAAAACCGACAATGGGTGAGGTTATTGCTGTTGGAACCGATGAAGATTTACAAGAACATGTAAAAGTTGGTGATAAAGTTCTTTTCGGTAAATATGGCGGTGAAGATATCACTTTAGACGGAAAAGATTATAAAATTATTCAAAGAAGTGATATTCTTGCTATTATTGGATAATTTTTTGTTTAATATTTTTTATTGTTACAAAGGCTGCTAATTAAGCAGCCTTTTTTTATCTTATTTATCTTAATAATATCATTCTCTTTGTTCGTAAATAATCCCCTACTTTTAACGTATAAAAATAAACACCGCTTGTTAAATTGCCTGCATCAAAATTAACTTTATAATTTCCGGCTTCTTGGTTTTTATTTACTAAAGTTGATATTTCATTCCCCAATACATCATACACTTTTAGCGTTACTAAACTTGCTCTTTGTCCATTATTTGAGAAACGGAAAGTTGCTATTTCCGGTATTTCATATTTAATAACCGTAGTAGGGTTAAAAGGATTTGGATAGTTTTGTGATAATTCAAACTTTGACGGCACACCTAAATCTACTTCTACTGTTTTTGAGTATTTGAATTGTCCGTCAATATCAATTTGTTTTAATCTGTATAAATATTTTCCGGAGTTAACCGTATTATCTACATACTCATAATTCTTCGGTGAATTGCTATTTCCATGTCCTTCCATAAAAGAAATCTTTTCCCATTTTCGGCTTTTGTCTTGATTCTCAATACTTGATACTTGATTCTGTCTTTGAATCTCAAACCCATAATTATTTACTTCCGTTGCTGTTTCCCAATTTAATCTAACTCTATTATTTTTTTCCGTTGCTGTAAAAGTAGTTAGTTCTACCGGTAAAGCAGAATCATCTTCAAGTTTAACATCATCAATTCTTCCGTTACATCTGATTAAAATATCGTAAACTTCGGAAATTGTTTTTCCGTCTACAGCTGTTTCAAAATCATTTTTCAGATTACGTTGAAATGTATGCCAAGTTCCGTCTTTTGTCGTTTCACCAAGTCCATAATAAATTTCATTACCGCTAATACTATTGGAACCTTCTGCTCCG
>JALSTL010000091.1 GCA_026983755.1 Melioribacteraceae bacterium
AGTATTCTGGATAAACTGATATAATTAGAAAGAGTATTTATTTGTTTAATTTGAATTTTCATTTATTTATATTTTATTTCATTATAGTTTTATTTGAAAGTATTTTTAAAAGAAAAGCAATTTACATAAAGATTGCTTAAAGCGGGAAATAAATTCTTGTTTTGTAAAATATGCTAGCGAGTAACGGCAAACTTCCCTATTTTTTCTTCAATTTTTTCCCCAATACTGTTATATGCCACAACTCTGTAAATATAAATTCCGGAATTAACTATTTTGTTGTTTTCATCTTTTAGATTCCAAGTAATTCCGCCGTTTGAATCTTCAACCGTCAATTTTTTTATAAATTTACCAGTTAGATTATAAATGTAAATTTCCACATTGCTGGTTAAATTTGCAAATGTAACATGCTCCGTTGTTTCAAAATTAACAGGATTGGGATAGACGTAAACATTGTTAATATTTTTTGCCGTTGTTACAAGAACAATTTGATTTCCAACATTTTCTTTAAATGAAACATAACCGGTTTCTTTTGTAGAATGTAAGTTTTTTATAATCAAAGTATATTCCAAACCAATTGAACCGAACGGTTTTTCCGTTTTTATTTGAATTGTTTTTTTACTGGATTTATAAAATTTAATACTGCTAAGTAAATTATTAGGTGTTATAAGGTAATTGTTTTTATTTAAGGCTGATATGCTATCTAAATTAAAGTTAAAAATAATATTTAATGTGTGATTATCCAATATTTTATAAGATGAAATGTAAAGATTTTTCACTTTTTTGTTTTGCTTTTTTACTATGAAATTATTCGAAAAATATGGTACGGGAGAATTGTAAAAATCTCTTAAATTTTTTACCGTTAAGAAATGACTTCCTTCTTCTAACGGTTTTTTTAGAGTAATTATAATAGAATATTGTGAACCGGCATAAACCGAATTAGGTATTAACACGGAATCAATTATAAAACTATTTGTATGTAGTTCCTTATTTTTAATTCTGTTTGTAAATACAATTTCAATACTTTTTGAGTTTAAAATTTTTAATCCACTTATTTTGGCCGGAGCATGAGAATAAATGGAAAATATTTTACTTTTTTCGGAAATTATTTTTCCGTTTTCTTTATTATAAAATGCAAGTTGGTAATATGTTATTGTATTTGGTAAAGCTTCGAAAATATATTTATTATTTAAAGTTGAATCTTTTAATATTAAATTATCAATTTCTTTGCCATAAAATATTTTGGCCGGTTTATTTATGTTTTCCCATTCTATAAAATTATGTGTTGAATCTATACTGTAATATTCCTTTATAACAGGCGGCGGAAGGAGTGTATTGTTGAAATCATAAAAGATGTTTTTATTTGCAGCGGAATTGGAAATTGCAACGTCATTAAATCCGTTATTGTCCAAATCTCCATAGAATATAGACTGGGAATTGACATCAGTTTTATAAAACATCAAGTTTATATTTGTGGAATCTTTATAATCAAAAATATATGCGTTGGGATAGCTATTGATTAGCAATTCTTTTCTATTGTTATTATTCAAGTTTGCAAATGTAATGGAGTTGTATTTTTTTTCGTAAGCGGAAACAAACGAGGATGAAATATCGACAAACATTCGTTCAAATACTGATTTGGGAGAGGAATTTTTTAAGGAAATTACGGCACAATATTTAACCGGCGTAATAAATACTTCATCTTCAAATTCTGCAAATATCCCAATTTCGTTAATACCGTTTCCGTTAAAATCACCTTGAGATAAATAAGCTTTTACTGCCGTAGGCGGGAATATTTTATGAACATTTCCATCGGAATAAGTATTTGCTCCGTTTATGTTATATGTTAATATTCTACCATAATTATCAATTGTAATTATTTCTTTTTGCAAATTATTATTAAATGAACCAACCAAAATTTGATTATTACGAAAAACGGATTTTTTTATTTGGGGATTTTCTTTCCCAACAAAATTGTAAAGGGTTTTTTCTTTAATAAGTTGAAAATCTTTTTGTACTTCCCAAATTGTAAAAGTAGTATCGCTGGAAAAAGCGATTATTTCCGTATTAGTGTCATTATCAATATCACCGGCAAATGAAGGCCAGAAAGTACCGGAAGTATCTTTGAAAACATTCTTAAATTCCAATTTATTTTGTGAGGTCTGCGTTTCGATAAAACCTTTTTTTACGAAGAGACTCAAAATATCCGTTTTACCGTCTTTATTAAAATCGCCTACTGAAACGGGAATGCGATGCTTAAGTATTGTCATTTTTGTAAAACCGTTGTTTATGCTTTTATAAATAGATAAATCCGAAGATGTTTTGGTTTCATTAATCAAAACATATTTGGAATTACTACTATCGAAATAAACGGGAGCACGGTATATTCTTCCCATAGGCAATTCGTATGCTTTTTTGTTTGTTGCTTTTAGTTGTTTGTTAAAGTTATTGTTTACAATAAAATTTTTCCCGTTATCCGATTTAAAAATTGTTTTCAAGCCTGCCCTGTTGGTCAATTTGAAATAGAATTCGTATTTCCCGTTGGAAGTAATTCTATTCGGGAAAACAATACCGAAATGGCTATTTCTATTGAACTTCTGTCCTTCGGTAATTCCGTCCAAATAAATCGAATCGAGTTCGGTTTGGTTATTGTACGGCTTAAAAAATAATTGTGCAATTGTTTTGTCGTCTGTATAAACCGAAGCCGTAAAAGCTATTGCATCGTTTTGAATTGCCGGTATTATTGAATAATATTTTACTTTCGGTTTTGTTTTGTCTATATGGAAATTTACTCTTTCTTCGGTTGTTGTTCCGTTAATATTGTTTACCAATAATCTTAATGTGTAAGTAGTATCATTAAAGTTTGAAGTATTAAGTTGATATACATCTTCATTTAATAGTTGAGAATTTTCTTTTCCGGTAAAGATATTTGACCAGTTTGTTGGATTAAAACCTTTGCCGTATGACAAATTAAAACTTTTAAAATAAGGTGAAAGTACCGAGATATTAATTTCAAGTAAATTATTTTTTACGAAATAATCTTGTTTCGGGTTATTTATTTTAATTTCTGAAGGTACGGGTAATTGCAAACATTTTAAGATATTCAAGTTCCCGGCTCCATATTTTTCATCCCAACCGGAAGCACCTAAATCTTTGGCGGTAGATTTTAAGATTTGTTTAATTTCATCGTTGGTGAAATTCTTTACGGATAAAAGCATTGCAGCAGCTGCACTTACAAATGGAGCCGAAACGGAAGTTCCGCTAACTTTTTGATATTTATTATCTAATGTGGTGGAAAGTATTTGAGTGCCGGGCGCAACCAAATCTATTGTAGAACCGTAATTTGAAAAACTTGCCAATAATTCGTCTTGTTGAATTGCTCCGACGGAAATTACTTCGTTAAATCCGGAAGGATAATGAGTTAGGTAAGAAGCGGAATTGCCGGCACTTGCAACTAAAACAACATTTTTGGAATGAGCATATTCAATTACATCTTTTAGTACTTGTGAATAAATTTTATCGCCAAAGCTCATATTAATAACTTTTGCTCCCATTTTAACTGCATAAATAATAGCAGAAGCCACATCATCTTCTTCCCCTTCACCGTTTTTATCAAAAGCTCTTAAATTTAGAATTTTTATATTGGGATTAACACCGGCAATACCAATTGTATTATGTTCGGCTCCAATAATTCCGCTTACAATTGTTCCGTGTTTGTTTTCGTCCATAGGATTGTTATCCCAATCTGTAAAATCATTATCCAGCGTTGCGTTAAATGCGTCTATTTTATTTACAAAATCCCAACCGCGGTAATCATCAACAAATCCGTTATTATCATCGTCAATGCCATTGGTTCTTTTATCGTTTCCGTTTTTGTCGAGTCCTACTTCTCCTTTGTTAATAAACAGAACATTTTTTAAATCCGGATGTTTATAATCTATCCCGGTATCTATAACCGCAAGTAAAACTTTTGTGGCATCTTCCGGAAATATTTTCCAAGCTTCCGGCGCATGAACACTTTTTAATCCCCATTGTTTGTTTAATAAACTGTCATCACTTGTTAGCACATCAATTTTATATGTTTTTAATTTTTCAATATAGTCTATGTTTTCGTTTTGTTTTAAGTCTTTAATGAATTTATCCGTATTAATGTTTTTTCCAATAGTTAATACTGTTGTTCTATCAAGATTATTTGTTAAGTGTCCGAATTTTTCATAAAATGATTTTTCGTACATAACTTGTTTGGAAGAATTGTTGGTTTTTGATAAAGAAGAATTAAAAACAATTGCTGAAATTCGATTTTTAATATTTTGCGGTTTTACATTGTCATTAAACTTGACAAAAATTTTTGTTTGTCCTAAGCTAAGCGAAGCGGTAAGTAAAAAAAAATTTATTAAACTAAATTTCATATTCATTCTTATTGAAATTTGTATTAACGTTAACGGGATAAATACCGGAAAAACAAGCTGTGCAAAAATCCGCCGGTTTATGATCCACCATTCCTTCAAGCATTTCATCCAAAGACATATAAGCCAAAGAATCTACGCCAATGTAGTTTTTTATATCGTTCAAGTTACCTTTAAATCTATTGGCAATCAATTCTTCTTTCGAAGGAAAATCCAAACCGTAAAAGCAAGGATATAAAATTGGTGGTGAAGAAACTCTTAAATGAATGGATTTCGGATTTGCTTCTCTAATCAATTTTACTAATTGTTTGGAAGTTGTGCCGCGAACGATGGAATCATCTATAAGTACAATCGTTCTATTTTCCAACACACCTTTAACGGTATTGAATTTTACTCTTACACCAATTTCTCGTTGCGCCTGACCCGGTAAAATAAAAGTTCTACCAATGTAATGACTTCTAATCAAACCGATTTCGTGTTTGGAGTTAACACCCATTTTTTCAAGTTGGTTCTGATATCCTATCGCAACGGTATTAGCGCTATCCGGAACACTTATAACAATTATTTTATCGTTTTCGTTAGCAGGATAAACGGGATGATGCGTTGCAAGAATTTTTCCTACTTTGCGTCTCATCTTATCAACATTGGAACCGAATATTCTGCTGTCGGGTCTGGAAAAATATATAAATTCGAATACACAGTGTTTCGTTGCAAATTTTTTTTCGCCAAATATTTTGTAAGATTTTAATTTATCGGGATCAGTGGAGTTTTTATCAATAACCAAAAGTTCACCGGGTAAAATATCTCTAACATAATTGATTTTATTTATATCGAAAGCACAAGTTTCGGAAGCAACAACAAATGCATTATCCAGCTTACCTAATGCCAATGGGCGAAATCCGTGCGGATCTCTTGCCGCGATGATATTATCGTCTGTCATAATAAGCAAAGAATATGCACCTTCAATTTTTCTGAGCGCTTCAATAATTTGGTCAATTTGATTATCCAATTTGCTACGGGCAATTAAATGTAGAATTACCTCGGTATCGGTTGTTGTTTGAAAAATAGCACCTTCTTTAACTAACTCCTTACGTATTTTATTGGTGTTGGTTAACTGTCCGTTATGTGCAATAGCAAGGTTTCCTAATCTGTAATTAACTGTAAAGGGTTGAATGTTTTTAATAGAATCGGAAGAACCCGAAGTTGAATAACGATTATGCCCAATTGCAGCAAAACCTTTTAACGTGGAATTAAAAATATCAGCATTCGGGAAAACTTCAGTAACCAATCCCAACCCTTTTTCCGCATTAAATTTTGTTTTACCCGAATTGATTTTTTCGGCAGTAATAATACCGGCGGCTTCTTGACCTCTGTGTTGTAACGAATGTAAACCGTAATAAGTGTAAACAGCAGGAGTTTCTGTTCCGTAAATACCAAAAATTCCACAATGACATTGTGGTTTATCTGTTAGCAATTTTATTATCTCTTGTTTTATTGTGTGAGAAATATTAGAAAAGATTAAACTTGTCGGAACGGCGGGATTTGAACCCGCGACCACTTGACCCCCAGTCAAGTACGCTAACCGGACTGCGCCACGTTCCGAAAATTAAATCTTAGAACGTAAATCTACTAAAAAGTTTCTTAATTCTTCAAGGTCTCTTTTAATGTTAGCAGAATTTCCGTTTCCGTATTCCGATATTTTTGTTGCGGTATCATCGAAATCTTTTTTTGCAAGTAAACTTTTTAAATCGGTAGGATTACTTAATATTTTTTTTGCTCCTTCTATTGTATATTTTTCTTTGCGAAGTAACTTCTTAATCAAAAGTATCATCTTAATATCTTTGTTAGTATAAATTCTGTTGCCTGCTCGGTTCTTGGAAGGTTTCAGTTGGTCAAATTCACTTTCCCAATATCTTAATATGTACTGCTCCAAATCGGTTAATTTACTTACTTCCGAAATGGAATAATATAATTTTTTTAATCCGAAATCTTTCATAATACTCCTCGATTATTGGTTGAGCTAAAATACTTAAACCTTTATAAAATAGCAAGTTCCAAAGGTAATTTAAATAAAATAATAAAGAAATACATTGCATTATATACTAAATCGTACTTCGATAAATTAAGCAATTGATTGATTGATATAAAAAATTATTTTTCAAGTGAAAAAATATTTTAATTAAAATATCAAATTCTTACTTACCGCTATAAATTGAAATGTATATTTATGCAGTGTTTTGTATGCGATTTGTACTATGAATATTTATACATTTTAAAATGGATATAGATATTAACTTCTATTATTTCAATTTTAATGAAGAACACTTTAATAAAGATTAACGTAAAAAATCAAAAAGGTTTTTATTTTATAGTTATAAAATATTATAGCTTTGTGTATTCATACAATTGCGGAATTATTATATTCTTTTTACCATGAATTTTTTTAAAAAGATTATAACAAAAAAAATTATTGGGATTATAAAATTTATTTTGTAACAAACCGAATTATATATTTGATACTCTTCTGCCAAAATTGTTTCACTTGACTTTTTAAGGACAATTGGGAAAGCATTAAAGTGGTAGAGCCGTGCTCTCTTTTTTATTTTACGGATTTAATAAAGGAGTGATTGGGTATATCATATAAAATTTTTAGTGTTGCATTTTCTTTAACAAAAAAACAGCGGCTAAATAACCGAATTCTTTAAACCCGGAAATATAACCGTTACAAGACGAGGTTGTAATAAGTTGTTGGCGATATTTTTCTCTGCCGGATAAATTCGAAAGGTGAACTTCAATTTTAGGAATCTTAATAATTTCCAAAGCATCTTTTATTGCAACCGAAGTATGAGTATAACCGCCGGGGTTTAAAATAAGTCCGTCGTAATTATTTTCCGCCAATTGAATTTGCGTAACCAATTCCCCTTCCAAGTTACTCTGGAAGAATGTGAAATTGTCTTCCGGATATTCTTGAAGAATTTTTTCTTCAATTTTTTCTAAAGATAAATTTCCATAATGATTTTCATTTCTACTGCCAAGTTTATTTAAATTCGGACCGTTTAAAATTAAAATATTCATTTTATTTCCGTCATTTCATCTATAATTTCTCTCAACTTGGGCTGTACATAAACGTTTTCGATGCCTAATTCTTTTAATGCGGCAGATAAGGTGATTACTTTTCTTTGCGTAGTGGAAAGTTTATTTAACACTATAATCTTTTTTTCTTTAACCAAGCAGTAACCTCCTTTAAAATCTCCTCTTTCGAATCTTACTTTGGCACCCATTTGTGTTGAAAGAGACTTTAAATCTTCCAAAATATTTTCAAATTCTTTTTCTTTTATTTTCATAAATATGTGATTATGTAAAATTTTCTTTATCTATATTTAAAAGATAAAAAAATATTTTACTTATTGCTTACCAAAGGTAAATGTTTTTTTGCAAAGTATTTTAAATTTGGATTTTCATCCTTCGTATTATTATTTTGAATATTAATATTTTTCAACAACAATTATAAAAAATGAATGTAGCATCTATTGACATAGGTTCCAATACGGTTTTGTTATTGATAGCCGAAGTAAAAAACGATGAACTTAGAACTATAAAAAATTTTTACAAAGCACCAAGAATTAGCAAAGGTTTGGTTAAGGGAAAAGTAATAAAAAAAAATTCAATTAAACAATTAATTACAATATTGCAAGATTATAAAAAAGAGATTGATAAATTCGATTGTAGAAAAATATTTATTGTAGGAACAAATGCATTTCGTATTGCTTCGAACAGAAAAGAAATATTGGAAGAAGTAAAAAAACACACCGGCTTTCAGATTAAGATTATTGATGGACATGAAGAAGCGAAATTATCTTATCTCGGAGCATCTTTAACACTTCCGGGAGTAAAAGAAAAAGTTGTAATTGATATCGGTGGCGGGAGCACAGAAGTAATATACGGGAAAAACAAATCCATACTATTCAGAAACAGTTTTCAAACAGGGGTAGTTAGTTTAACGGAGATGTTCCTTTCCGAATTTCCTTACGGTTACCGTAACTTTATTTCTATATCTGAATTTCTATCGCAAACTTTTGACGAGTTATTAAAAAATATACCAAAGCAATTGCCTACAATAGTAGTTGCAGGCACTCCAACAACTTTATCCGGTATTAATCAAAATCTTAAAAAGTATAATGAAGAAAAAATTGAAGGCTCTATATTAAAACTTACTGAAATTCAAGATATTTTAAGTGAAATGAAAAAATTAAACGGCAAGCAAATTAGAGAGAAATTCGGTGAGGTTGTTTACGGTAGAGAAGATGTGATACTTGCCGGTACACTTATTTTGGTGCATCTAATGAAAACTTTAGCATTAGATAGAATTTACGTTAGCAATAAAGGATTAAGATATGGTAATATTGTTAATAATATAAATTAGTTAAAGTTTTTTCTATAATATATTTACCGGAATTATTTGTACAACACCAAATAAAAGGAACAAAAATAAAATTAAGAACAGAATCGATTTAGATTTTGAACCGGATTGTATGTAAAAACTTAATGAAAGATTAAATAAACTCCACACCCAAACGATTGTTTCTATTGTAAACAACATATAGGCAGCATTCTTTTTAATTACAAAAGGAGAAGGATTGGAGACGAACCATTGTTTTCCGAAAATTCCATATTCCACGGGAAAGAGTATTGAGGAAATTAAAATTAGAGGTACAAACGAATATGTAATTATTGCAATATTATCTTTGAAACGTGTTAATTTACCATTTGTTCGGTTAATAAAAAACGTAATTAGTTTTGTAAAAAAGATTATTGTAATAAAAAAAATTAGTGTAATTGTTATGGAATTTAAATTCGCGTTATGTAATTCTTGTTTTAACGGATTTGTATAGAATTTTACGATTAAAAATAACGAATATAACTTTACAGAAAGCAAAATAAGTAAAAAAACAACAAAATTTTTATGTCGTGCAAAAATTATATTTTTTAACGAAACTATAGGATTATCAAAAATTTTCCAAATCGTGCTCCATAAATCTATATTTACAACTCGTTTTCTTAATTGATGACCACATTCCAAACATGTTTCTCTATACAAAGGATTTTTGTATTTACAATTATTACATATTTGGATATTTGTCTTGTTCATAATCTGAATTTAATTAATAACTGCGGTTTTTGTGTTATATTGTTTATTCCCACATCAAAATCGAACATGTGTGCATCTACATAGGCATCAATTATGTTTAATAAGTAAGTTATACCTAAATAAATTGCAAATTGGTCTCTGTTATCTCTATAAATATTTCTTAAACTTTTGTAATTGTCGTTAGGAATTCCATTTAAGCTTTGGTGATATAATGTTTGATATTTTTTGTATAAATTATTTCCGTTGTTCCACATATAAATAAACCAACCCGATGCTCCCCAAATAATTGGTATTTTCCAATAAGATTCATTATAAAATTGTCCCCACCCGGGCAAAACAGCACTTCTTAGCAATGCTCCCGTGGGAGATTTTTTCATTATAAATACGGAATCTTCGGGAATATCGGTTTTCTTATTCTCCCTTATTTTAGTTTGTCCGTTTACAACACAAATTATTAAAAAAAATATTACTATAAATAATTTTAAGAAAGACATAAAAAATTCTATCAAATGATATGTATTTTATTTATAAATCCGGAACATTTTCAATTACTTAAAAGAAATGAATTAATATGAAATAAGATAAAGTTAGAACATTTTTTCAAAGTGAAAATTTCTAAAATTAATTTATATTGTTAATTACATCGAATAAATCCAATAGTCTTTCAAGTTCTTCGTTTGAATAAAATTCAATTTTAATTTCACCGGCTCCGTCTTTTTTTTGTTTACATAAAACTTTTGTTCCGAATATTGTTCTGAGTTTATTTTGTAAATCTTCCAAAGAAAGTGTGTCTGAATCCGAAATAGAATTACTGGTTGTAGTATTTTTTTTTCTACCTTCAATAATATCTTTAACTAACATTTCTACTTTTCTGACGGAAAGGTTTTTCTTTTTAATTTTGTTTAAGATATTAATTTGTAAATTTTCATTATACAAATTGATTAAAGCTCTGGCGTGTCCGGCTGAAATTTCATTTTTAATTAAACTGTTTTGAACTTCTTGAGGTAATTTAAGCAATCTTATTGAATTTGTAATTGTTGTTCTGTCTTTTCCTACCTTTTCGGCAACTTGTTCTTGCGATAAATTACATTCTTCAATAAGTTGTTTGTATGCTTTTGCAACTTCAATTGGATTAAGTTTTTCGCGTTGGATATTTTCTATTAAAGCCAAAGCCACCATTGCTTCTTTGGAATCGACTTTAATAATGTAGGCAGGGATTGTTTTATATCCTATTTCTTTACAAGCACGCAAACGCCGTTCACCGGATATCAACTCGTATTGATTATTGTTGTTTCTCCTAACAGTAATCGGCTGAATCAATCCGTTATTTAATATTGAACGTTTAAGTTCGTCCAAAGCATTCGGTTCAAATTCCGTACGAGGTTGATAAGGGTTTGGGAGCACGTTAAAAATGTCTATTTTTGCAAGAATATCGAACGATGCTCCGTCATCATTTTTAAGTTCGGAATTGTTAATATCAATTTTCCCCACTGGTGTGGAAGTAACGGGGTTTATTAATGCATCCAAACCACGTCCTAAACCTGTCGGCTTATTTTTACTCATGTGTAATTTCTCTTTTATTATTGGTTCTACTTATAACTTCCGCAGCAAGCGAAATATAGTTTTTAGCTCCCGTGGAAATAGCATCGTAAAGAATAACGGGCTTTGCGTAACTTGGAGCTTCCGAAATTCTAACATTTCTGTGTATAATTGTATTAAAAACTTTATCTCCGAAATATTTTTTTACTTCCTCTACAACTTGTTTCGATAAATTCAATCTTTTATCATACATTGTTAATAAAACACCGCTAATTTCCAATTCGGGATTAAGTTGTTTTTTTACGATATTAATTGTGTTTAACAACTGTCCCAAGCCTTCAAGAGCAAAATATTCGCACTGCACTGGTATTATTACGGAATCCGAAGCAGTTAGCGAATTTAATGTTAACAAACTTAAAGAAGGCGGACAATCGATAACAATATAATCGTATTCGTATTTTATATTTTCCAGTGCATTTTTTAATAGTCTTTCTCTATTACTGAATGAAACAACTTCAACTTCAGCACCTACCAAATCAATATTGGAAGGCAATAAATCCAAATTAGGCATATAGGTATTTATAATGCAATCTTTTGCTTCTTCTTCTCCGATTAAAACTTCATAAACAGAATTTTCCGTTTCATATACTCCAAGCCCGTGTGTTGAATTGGCTTGCGGATCAATGTCTATTAACAAAGTTTTAAATTCGGCTGCAGCAATAGAAGCCGAAAGATTTATTGCCGTAGATGTTTTACCTACACCACCTTTCTGATTTGTAACCGAAATAACTTCGCACATAAAATTCCACTATTTAAATTCACTAAAAATAATTTTACAAATCTAACTGATATTATAATCAATTACAATTCAATCTCTTGACCGTATTGCAGTATTTTACAATTTTTACCAATTGCTTCTACTTTATTTTTAAAGTTTTCCGGTTCCGCATCTATAATAGGCCATGTTTTATAATGCATTGGAACGGCAAATTCCGGATTAACGAACTCTACGGCTTTTACCGCATCGTCAATTCCCATTGTAAAATTATCTCCTATAGGTGTAAGCATGTAATCAATTTTGTTCAATTCGCCTATTAATTTCATATCGTAAAATAAGCCGGTATCTCCGGTATGATAAATTGTTTTATCGTTTACTGTAATAATTACTCCGGCAGGTTCGCCTGCATAATTGCCTTCCGGTGTTTCGGAACCGTGATGTGCAATTGTAAATTTCACTTTGCCGAATTTGAATTTATGTGCACCGCCAATGTGCATATTGTGAACGTTGAAACCTTTAGCGGCACAGTAGTTTGCCAATTCGTTTACAGCTATTATTGTAGCTCCGGTTCTTTTGGCAATTTTAAAAGTATCGCCAAGATGATCGCCGTGTGCATGTGTTAAAATAATATAGTTTGCATTTACTTCATCGGATTTTACCGGTGAAGTTGGGTTTTCATCCAAAAACGGATCAATTAAAATACTTTGATTATCTTCCGTTGTAATTTGAAAAGCCGAATGTGAAAAGTATCTTAGTTTCATTTCATCACTCCTTTTTATTTACGCTTTTACTGATAATTGTTATTGAAAAATACTATTATTTTTTTTTGTATTCAATTTGTAATTTTTTTACCTTATTTAATATTACCGTTTTTAATTTAAAAACTAAGAATATGTTGAAAATTTTTGTTATGCGAATGAGAACTTAAATATTGGTAGGCTCGTCGGTTTAGCTACATGCAGATGAAATAATATCCATTAACATAATAATAACGATTCAAAAGTTTAATTCCCTCCTCGAGAGCGTATATTTTTGAAAAAGATGAAGATAAG
>JALSTL010000092.1 GCA_026983755.1 Melioribacteraceae bacterium
AAATGAATCTGCCGGAATTGTAGTGCCTATTAAAATAATTATCCAATAAATAATTAAAGGTATTAATAAAACTTTTTTTCTGTTTTCTTTTAAGTATTTATACAAACGAGTTCCTTAAAAATCTAATTGTTTTTGTAATGTTATTTGTTAATTTTTCCGGTGTTAAACCGAATTCCGTTTCTTTTTTAATTGCAATATCCGCAGCTAAACTATGTATATATACTGCTGCAATTATCGAGCTTTCAATTTGTTTATTTTGAGCAATAAATGCAGATATTATACCGGTTAAAACATCGCCGGTTCCAAATTTTGCCATTCCGGAATTTCCTGTGGTATTTATAAAAACATCTCCGTTTGGGGAAAAAATAATTGTTGGAGCACCCTTTAGCACAAGCATTGTTTTTGATTGTTTAACAAAAAGTTTTCCGTATTTAAGAATATTTTGTTTAAGATTCTTTATGTTAATTCCCAGTAAATCAGCAAATTCTTTATGATGTGGTGTTAATATTTTATTTTGCAAATTTATTTTTTTGTAAAAAGAATTTCCTAATGCAAAAATAGCATCTGCATCTATAACAAATTTTTTCTTGGGATTTCTTTTTAAAATTTCACGAACAGCATCTATAGTTTCTTTTTCTCTTCCTAATCCGGGACCAATTGCAATTACATCCGCCCAATTTATTTTACTTGTCAATTTTTCAATATTTTCCGAAGATAAATATTCTTTTTTATTATCATTGTATGCCAAAACAATTGCCGAGTTAAGTTTTTTTTGCGGTACAACTTTAACCGATTCCGGATATGCCAGAAAGCATGCTCCCGTTCCGGAAATCATACATGCATTTGTTGTAAAAATTGCGGCTCCCGGCATATTACCCGAACCAGCTATAATTAAAACTTTACCTGCAGAATATTTTTCTATATTTTTTTCTTTTTTCGGTAATCCAATTAATGCATCTTCAGGTTCAATTAAATATTCCGTAACTTTTAATGAATCGAAATATTTTTCTCCGATTCCAATTGAGCCTTTTTCAATTTTTCCCGAATTAGCATATCCTTTTTCGTAAAATAATCCGGTTTTTAATTCAGCCAAAGTTACTGTTAAATCGGCATTAAAAATTGTTGTTCCATTTGCATTTTCAAGAGATAAGCCTGTCGGAACATCAATTGCAATTTTAATTTTATTTAATTTATTTAGTTTTTTTACTATTGAATTATAAGGTTCACGTAATTCGCCTTTACTGCCTGTTCCTAATAATGCATCAACTATAACATCACATTTTTTCAGCTTATCCAAAGTTCTTAATGATTTATAATTAACCAAAGTAGAATCGGAATAATCTTTTATCATTTTTGTGAGAATTTTATAGTTTATTAAAGCATCTCCTTTTAATTCTATTTCTTTGCCAAGAGAAATAACTATTACATTGAAACCGTCAATTAATAGTTGACGTGCCAGTGCAAAGCCATCTCCGCCATTGTTTCCTTTTCCACAAACAATTCCGAATATATTGTTGTTTTTTATGTGAGGAAATTTAGCGAAGATAGAATTCTTAATACTAATAGCAGCATTTTCCATTAGCATAATTCCGGACATCCCTAATTTATTTATTGCAAAGGAATCTGCTGCTCTTACTTGTTGTGATGTAAAAAGCGGTATCATTTTATTCTATGAATATAACATCATCATCAAGTTCTTTAATCTCTAGCTGATGATGTTCAATAGGGTTTAAAGATATTTTAGTATGATTGCTAACATCGAACATATCTTTTCCTTCTTCAACAACAATCATTTTAATAACTTCGTATTTGGATACATCTTTTAAAATATCTTTATGTTCAAAAAAGTAAACCTCGGTAAAGTCATCTTGTTTCTCATAATAAGCTATTTCAGATAAAGGACTAAAATCTGTAATTATATCATCATCAATTACAACTTTAAGAATATCCGCAACAAACGGAAGAAGAACTCTTGGTCCAAAATATAAACCTTTGGTTTTTTCCTCTAGTACTTGTTTAATTGTTTTCATTATCCTGCTCCTAAATAAAAGATTGCCCAAATTATTAAAAATGTTGGTATTAAAATAGGTATTGAATATTTAATCATATATGCAAAAAAACTTGGCATTTTTATACCGGATCTTTCCGTAATGGATTTTACCATAAAATTAGGTCCGTTACCAATATAAGATAAAGCTCCGAAAAATACTGCACCTACTGATATTGCTTGCAAGTAAATTGCATGTTGATTTTCTAAAGTTAATACTTGTGCAGTACTATTTATATCAAATCCGAATTTACCCATTGCCGCACTTAAGAAATTCATAAACGTAGGGGTATTATCTAAAAATCCCGATAAAATTCCCGTAGCCCAATAAAAAACACCGGCATTTAATTCACTTCCCATTACATGAGCTTCGTGTGCAATTAATTGTAAGGCAGGTATCATTGTAGCAAAAATACCTACAAACAAATAAGCTACTTCTTTTATAGGTTCAAAATCAAACTCGTTTGCCATTAATACTTCTTCGTCTGCATTTTTGTATGCTAAATACATAACAGCAAACATTATTATTTCTCTTATTCCAATTGGAATAGGTTCAAAACTCGGTACCCAGCTTATAACATTAGGATCAATAAATACGGATAATAAAATAATAACTAAATATATTACATTTTTTGCACCTTTGATTTCAATTTTACCGGAATAATTATCTTGGTTCTCAGCATCATCTTTATTTCTCGAATCAATAATGTAAAAAATAATTAAAAGGAACATAATAGTAGGTAACCATATATGCCAAATATTTTG
>JALSTL010000093.1 GCA_026983755.1 Melioribacteraceae bacterium
GAATTGTTTGAAAAGCCGGTTGGTCTAAAACCACAGGAGGATATATTAAACATTTATCGTTATCCAAAAAAGTAAAAATCATATCCAAGTGTATAAATGATTCCGGTTCTTTAGGCAAAAGTTGAATGATTAAATCTTTTTTTAATTTTTCTTCATTAAAATAATCTATTAAAAAATCTATACCTTGTGGAGTTGTTCTTGCACCAAGACCAATAAGAATAACATCTTTACGTGCAACTAAAATATCGCCGCCTTCAAATGTTATTTGTCCGTTTAATAAATGATTTTGGGCATTAACGGTTTTTGTATTGAACAAAGATTTTTCTTGAAAAATTGCTTCCATAATTATTGCTTCTCTGCTGCGAACTTTATTTGCAAATTTGGCAATTATAACTTTATTATTTATAGCAATTGAAGCATCTCGTGTAAAAAAGAAATTATGAAGAGGTTGTAAAACATATCTGTCTTTATTTAGATAATTGGAGAAACTGTTTTTTATTAAAGGAACACCTTCAATCAATTGCTTGGTAAGTTCATCTAATGTTAATTCCGAAAGAAAATTAAAAAGATGTGTGGTTACTTGATTGGCACAAATTTTTTTTAACAGTGCATCTTTGGATTGTTTTTTAGAAATAACTTTTTTAAGTAAACCGGAAACTTCATATACTTTTGTAACTTTTTGTAAAACCTTTTTAAACTGGGAGTATTCTTTATTAATTACAGAAAGATTAAGTATATCACTATACAAAGCTCTTTCGGCGTTTTTGGGTGTCATGTTTTCAACTTCATTACCGGGTGTGTGAATTATAACTCCTTCAAGTTCTCCAATTTCCGAATTAACATTGATTTTCATACAAAATCCTAAAAAAATTTTTAGATATACATAAATATAAACAATTTATACAAAATGATTGTAATGCAAAAAAATGTGGTTAAAAATTTAATTAACCACATTGTTAAAATTAAAAAATAAAACCTGGTGTTATGTTAATTTATAAATAACAGTAAACTAAAAACTAACCCCAACTCTTCTTTTAAAAAGAGAGAAACTGCTTTCCCTTTGGGAAAGGGTTCATTTGCCGGCCAAACACAGTTAACTTTACACTGGTTAAGATAAACACAATATCAAAAAATTGATATTTAATTTTACCAGGCATAACCAACATCAAACCTTAAAGCGGGAGCTATTCGGTTAATATTGGGGTAAGCGGAATATTCATCGAACTTGGTACTTGTATAATAATCAATCCCAATTCCAAGTCCGATAGCAAAATCATCGCCGGGGAACCATTGCCAGCCGATTAATTCACCAATAGAAAATAATACGTTTGCGGATTTATCGGTAGAAGTTACACGGTTAAAAGAAATATTAGGAGCAAAATAAAGCCCACGCAAAGTTTTGGCGGAGGGATAAAATCTTAATTCCGCATTAATACCTATTCCTCCAAGTCCGCTAATAGTAGGTATTTGAAAGCCGCCTCCCAAAGCAACATTATTCGAAACTTTATGAAAATAAGAAATATTATAAAAAAGGATAAATTTTATCGGATTTATAACAATCATATTATTTCTAGGTGTAATATCCTCGCTTGTAGTGATTATTGTAGATTCGGTATAAACAGTATCTCCGGTTGTAGGGTTTACGGTTTTCTTTTTTTCTTTGGTAACAACCTGAGCATTTATTGTTAATGTAAAAAAAGTTAGAGCTAAAAAGAATGAAAATAATTTCATAGAATTTCCGGTAAATGAAAAATACGGTTGTTAAAATACTAAAGAAAGCTTAAAATAACTTTAAAAAAATTGGAACAAACTATTTTCTATTGTTGTTTAAGCGATTGAAAAAACAATATTACAATACTAATGTTGCGACATTCATTTAAAAGGTTTTTAACAAAAACAATAAAATGGAGGTAGTTATGTTAGTAAAAAGAAATGATTTATTACCAACCTTTCCAAGCTTTTTCAGTGATTTTTTTGACAAAGAATTTGCAGATTGGGCAAACTCGAATTATTCCTTAACAAACACAACCATTCCCGCAGTTAATATTAAAGAAACCGAAGATGATTTTATTGTAACAATGGCAGTTCCGGGAATGAGCAAAAAAGATTTCAAAATTAATTTAACCGATAATGTTCTTACAATTTCATCTGAAAAGAAAGATGAAAAAGAAGAAAAAGACGGCAACTATACCAAAAGGGAATATAGTTATCAATCCTTTAGTCGTTCGTTCACCTTGCCGAAAGATGTTGTTGAAGATGATAAAATTACAGCCAAATATGATAATGGTGAATTATTATTAACAATACCTAAGAAGGAGGAAGCAAAAACCAAAAAACCTGTGGAAATTAAAATAAAATAATTCCTCGTAGGGAAGCTTGAGGCTTCCCTTTATTGTAATGTTAATTTTGAAGTGAATAAAAATAGGAGGGAGGTGTAAAATGAAAAAGTTTATTTTTTTTGCTTTTTTATTGTTTTTTTCTTTTGGTTGTAATGCCCAGGTAAATAAAGCACAAAACAAAGAAAAGTCAAATGTTCATAAAATTAAACCTAAAACCAATATTGTAGTAAATAAAGAATACGATAAAAACGGAAATTTAATCAGATACGATTCCACTTATTCATATTTTTATTCAAATGTAAAAGGCGATTCAACTTTGGCAGATAGCATATTTGCAAATTTTAAAGGTAAAGTTTTTAATTCTTTTCCCGATATTAAAACTCCTTTTTGGAACAATATGTTTTTTGAAGATTCGCTTTTAAGTTATGATTTCTATAAAGATGATTTCTTTACAAAAAG
>JALSTL010000094.1 GCA_026983755.1 Melioribacteraceae bacterium
TTAATTTATTTATAATTTCATCCATCATAAATTTTGAAGGTTTCCCGAAATGTTTTTCCAATTTTAGATGTGTACGTTTTTCCAATGCGGAAATTGTTGAACCGGCATCTAAAATTTCCCCGCCTTCTACGGGACAAGTATCATCAATATTTGCCGCATAAAATCTTGCACCGTTATCCAAAGCTTTGGCTGCAATTTCCAATTTTTTATAATTTAATGTTCTATCCAAAGTTATTAGAACTATATTTATTTCATCAGGTTTTCTTGAATATGTTAATCCGGCGCTTTCTATTTCGTTAATAAAAGTTTGCTCTCCTATAGCAAAAAATTTTTCTCCTTGATGTTTGGCGGCAAGGTATTTTTTTGTTGTTACGGTTGAGTTTATTATCTCGTTCTCATTTATGTTTAATCCTTTTTCTTTTAGAAACCGAGAATATTCTTTAATTGAGTTTGTTGTTTTGTTTGTGATAAACACTACTTTTTTATTTTCGGATTTTATTTTTTCAACTACTTCGGCGGCTTTCGGAATCAGTTTATTTCCAAGATAAATTGTTCCGTCCATATCAAAAATAAAACCGCTGTATTTTTTTATCATTTATTTTTCCATTCTTTATTCATAAGAGTAAAGCATTCGTTCAATTCTAAAGGTTTGTAGTTTAATTCGGTTTCTGCTTTCAATGTTATTAAACCGGAGTTCAGCGGACGTAATGCGGGTTGATGTAAATCTTTGGTAAGTATAGGTTCAACAAGAGAAAAATCCAAATCAAAAAATTCAGCAATTTTTTTTGTAAAGTCGAATCTGGAAAGAAATTCCGTACCGCCAATGTTATAAAGTCCGGTCTTTTTTAAATCACAAATTTTACTAATTGCCAAAACCAAATCGTCCAAGTATGTAGGATTATTAATTTGATCCGTAACTATTTTTATTTTCTGTTTATTATTTAAAGATTGTACTACCCATTTAACAAAATCGGGTCTTCCGAATTTTGCAGGACCAAATAATACATTTGTACGAATTATAGTAAATGGAATATCGAAACGTCTGATAACATTTTCTCCGGCTAGTTTACTTCTACCATAATAGCTGATTGGGTTTGGCAAATCTTTTTCTGAATAAGGTCCGTCTTTTCCGTCAAAAACATAATCCGTTGAAATATGAATAAGATGAGAATGTGAAGGAACTGCATACTTAGCCAAGTGTTCCACACCTTCGGCATTTATTTTCCAAGCAAGTTCTTTTTCGGTTTCGCATTTATCAACGTTTGTAAATGCAGCAACATTTATAATTATATCCGGATAGAATTCGAGTATAATTTTTTTTACATTTTTTCTATTGGTTATATCAATTTGCCTGTATTCCAAATTTTCAAAATAAGATTTCTCTTCCGCCGATGTTAATAATATTTCCACATCTTTTCTTGCAACAAAATGATTTACCAATCTTTGGCCTAACATTCCGTTAGAGCCTACAATCATTATTCTTTTTTTAATCATAATATTTTTCGTAATCTGTTTTTAGTTTAAAAAAATCTTTAACCTCAATATATTGTGTTATTAAACCGGCAAATATATTTGCTTTTTGTAAAGCAATTTTTTCATTCCCGGATTTTATAAAATAATAAAAAAATGTTGCACCGAAAATATCACCACAGCCAACTTTATTTTTGGTTTTTACTTTAATAGCCGAAATGTTTTGTATGTATATTTCCTTTCCTTCTTTTTTATAAAGTGTTGCTCCTTTTTTCCCTTTGGTAATTATTAATATTTTTGGACGCATATTTAAAACGAAATCGGCAATTTCTTTTTCTTTTTTCAAATCGGTAATTGTTAATAATTCATTTTCGTTACATTGAACAATATCAACATTATCAAGCCACTTTTCCACTTCCGGAATTTGTCTGAATATTCTATTGTTTTGTTTATCCACACCTCTGGCAAGAGAGTGAATATCAAAATAAATCAATCCGTTAAATTGTTTTCTGATTTCCGCAAGGTCAACAGTAGTAATATCAAAACCTGAAATCATATTTATCAAAATACCGTCTGTTTCATTAAAGTTTATATTATTAGAAATCAAAATTTTTTGCGTAATATCGGTATAAGTTTCGCATCTTTCTTTGTAGTCAAAAATTTTTAATCTAACATTTGGTAACTTTTTTACATAATTTGAATATTGTAAATTTAATTTATCAAATACGTTGGTAAAATAATTATTATCTTTTTCGGAAATATTTGTAATCAAAAATATTTCGTCTTCTATTTTTTTTAATTGAGAAAAAGCCAAAGCGGAATAAAATATACCTCCCGGTTTTACAAAAAAACCTTCTTTCGAATCTATTTCGTCAATAACGGATTGTCCGATAACCGATAGTTTCATTAAACAAATTTTTACTATTATTATGTTGCTATTTTTAACTAATTTGAAAACCAAATTTAATATAATTCTTAAAGATTAAATATGAAAATCGGAATAACTTGTTATCCTACTTACGGCGGTAGCGGAATTGTTGCAACTGAATTAGGTAAGGAATTAGCTTTACTTGGCCACGAAGTTCATTTTATAAGTTATGCGCTTCCCCACAGATTAGTAAGTTTTATAGAAAATATTTTTTACCATGAAGTTGAAGTTAGTAATTATCCTTTATTTGAACATCAATTATACGGATTATCGCTTGCCAGTAAAATGCTTGAAGTAATTGAATATGAACAGCTTGATATTATTCATGTTCATTATGCAATACCGCATGCAACAAGTGCTTATTTGGCAAAGCAAATATTAAAAAAAAACAATTC
>JALSTL010000095.1 GCA_026983755.1 Melioribacteraceae bacterium
TATATTTTGCGCACTTAGTGTGATGTTTGCTATTAAAAAATATATAAGAAGAAAGACGAATGTTTTTGTTTTCATTTTTGCACTGAACTATTTGTTAGAATTTGTAATATTTAAATATAACCAAATAGATACATAAATATTATTTTTTTGAAAGATTTTCGGTATAATAACAAGTTTATTGTTATCATCAACTTTTATTTTTTGCAATAGCAATAAAGTGTTGTTTTCCCTTCGAATTGGAAGATAGGATGGAGTTAATTATTTGTAACCGTTTTACAAATGGCAATCTTTTAGGGTTGTTTTTTAGGCTTAAAAATTTATTCCGCTTTGATTCCAATAATACTTATATCATCCTCAAATTTATTTTTTGTTGCATCTGTAAATTCGAAAATTATATTTTGAAGTAATTCTTCTTCGTCGGATTTGTTTTCTATAATTTCTTTAAGTCTTTGTTCGCCAAAGAATTCACCGTCTGTACAGCGGGTTTCCGGTATTCCGTCGGTAATAATATAAAACTCGTCACCGGATTTAATAGGGATTTCAATATCTTCATAATCTCCGGTTTCTTTAAAACCAATTAATATTCCGTTGGATTTAATCGATGAGGTAGAATCGGACTTGTGAATTAATGGAAGGTCTCCGGCGCCGCTGTATTTTAGTATATTTTTTTGTCGGTTTATGGTTAAAACGGAAAGCGTTATAAATACATCGGAAATTCTTTCGTCTCTATAAACAGCGTTGTTTACTTTATTAAGAATATCTCCGGGAGAAAGTTCTTTGTCTTCGGAAAGCACCATTCTTATTGCACTTCTTACATAGCCTGCGTAAGCAACGGCAAAATACCAAGCTCCCCATTTTTTACCCATAATATCGCCAAGTACAATAACAAGGTTATTTTCATCTGCTTTAAAATAATCTATAAAATCTCCACCGGGTATATTTTGGAAAGGAACATGCCAATGTTTTATAGTAAAACCATCGAACGCAGGAGCAAAATCCGGAACAACTTTGGTTCCCATATTATCGGCAGCTTTGTGTACTTCTTCAACGGCTTTTTCTCTTTCTTTTTGTGAAGATTTAAGTAGAGCATTTATTTTTGCAAGAACAATTTTAGAACCGGAAGTTTTAACTATGTAATCTTCAATATTTAAATCGTATCCGTTTAATATATCGCTTTCGTCTCCTTTGGCAGAAAGAAAAACAAACGGAACCATTTTAAGGTTTTCGTCTTCCAAAAGCATTTTACGAAATTCATATCCGTCAACTTCGGGCATCATTATATCGCTAACAATAATATCCGGTTTAAAAGATTTAGCCAACAAATATCCTTCAAGTCCGTTTTCCGCCCATTCATAGGTGAATCCTGCTTTTTTTAAAGTATATAAAAACAGTTTGGCTACCGATTCTTCGTCTTCAACAAGAAGAATTTTGTATGTATTGGTTTTTGTTTCTGTCAATGTATCCACAAATTAATTTAATTCTTTACTTTCCATAATCGAATAAAATTTTATAGGATTTAGTTTCGTTTCGATTTAATTTCGTATTTGTCCATTAATCTGTATAACGTTGCTCTGCCTACATTTAATTTTTTAGAAGCATCAACAATATTACCGTTGGTCATTTTTAATGCATGTTTTATTGCTTCGGCTTTAAGTTTTTCAAACGGAATAATAGGAGAATCTTCTGCAAATAACGGTCCGTGCATATCAAGATTAGATTCACCGTTTGCCGATTGAATTTGAGGCGGTAAAATATCCACATCAATTTTGTCGTCGTCTGTAAGAATAATACAGCGTTCAATTGTATTTTCAAGTTCGCGAACATTTCCCGGCCAATCATAGTCGTACAATAATTTTAGAGCGGCTTTAGTAATGTGTTTAATTTCTTTATCGTTTTTTTTGTTAAATTCGGCAAGAAAATGGTTTATTAAAACCACTATATCTCCTCGTCTTTCTCTTAAAGGAGGAACGGATATAGGAAAGGTATTAAGCCTGTAGTAAAGGTCTTCTCTAAATTGTTTGTTCGCAACGGCTTCTTTTAGATTTACATTGGTAGCAGAAATAATTCTTACGTCGCTTTTAATTGTTTCGGTTCCACCAACTCGTTCAAATTCTTTTTGTTGAATAACTCTAAGAATTTTTGCCTGTAAGGACATTTCCATATCGCCGATTTCGTCTAAGAAAATAGTTCCGCCGTTTGCAAGTTCAAACTTCCCTATTTTTCTTTGATGTGCACCGGTAAACGAGCCTCGTTCGTGTCCGAATAATTCACTTTCCAATAATTCTCTTGGTATAGAAGCAGAGTTAACTACAACAAAAGGTTCGTTTTTACGTATTCCGTTGTAATGGATAGCCCTTGCTATAAGTTCTTTCCCTGTACCGCTTTCTCCGCTGATTAAAACGGTTATATCATTATTAAGTACTTTTGTAACCATTTTAAAAACCGTTTGCATTTTTTTATCTGCCGATACAATATTGTTAAAGTTATATTCGTTTTGAAGATTTGTATTTAATTCATCAACGCGTCTTTCAAGATCGTAGCTTCTAATTGCATTTTTTATTGCCGGTTGCAGTCTGTTTTTATCTATTGGTTTTGGGAAATAATCATAAGCTCCTTCTCTAATACATTCAAGGGCTACGTCAATATTACTTTGTGCCGAAAGCATGATAATAGGTAAATGTTTATTGCGTTTTTTAATTCGCTTAAGAATATCAACACCGCTTATATCCGGCAACATAATATCAAGAAGTATAATATCCGGATTGTCGTAGATGTTTTCCAAAAGTTCCGTTCCGTTTGAAAACGTACGAACGTTATATCCCCATTCTTTAGCCCAATGAGTAATTAGTTTTAATATCGAGGGTTCATCGTCAACAATAAAAATTGTTTTTTCCAATGTCTTTCTCCGTGTTTGTTATTCAAACTTATATTTAGGTAGTTTTATAATAAAGCTGGTACCTTTATTTATTTTGCTTTTTACTCGTATCAATCCTTTGTGTAAATCTATTATTTGTTTAACCGCAAGCAAACTAAAGCCCGTGCCCGGAAGTTTATATCCTTTTTGATTTGCTTTGGAAAATTTATCGAACAAAAAAGGAATATGTTCTTCAGGTATTCCTATTCCCGTATCACTAATTACAATTTCAATTTCTTTTAAGAATTCTTTTACCGTTAAAGTTATTCTACCGTTTGTTTGCGTAAATTTAATTGCATTTGAGATTAGATAATTAATAGCTTTGCTTAATCTTTTTTCATCTGCATAAATGATAACTTCCGATTCCGGAAGGTTGCCGGTAAATGTAATTTTTTTTGTTTCAAATTTTTTCTCAAAATGCTTGATAATGTTTTTTAGCAAACTAATTATATTAACCGAATTTTTGGTTAGTTGTTTTTTATTGTGTTCTAATTCCGAAAAATCGAGAACGTCATTAATTAGTTTTGCCAATCTCTTGCTTTCGGTTAAAATTATTTCGTTAAATTCCTTTACTTTTTTTATTGTTAATTTTTTATCTTCGGCAATTGTTTCCGAAAATCCTATTATAGATGCCAAAGGTGTTCTAAGTTCGTGTGAAACATTAGATATAAATTCGTTTTTCAATCTGTTCAATTCATTAAGTATATTTATTTGTTCTTCCGCTCTATCCCTTTCAATTGAGTTTAGTCTGTAAGCTTCCGTTAGTTTGGCATTCAGTTCTTCTATTTTTTTTTGATTGTTTGTTTTTGTTGTTATGTTTGTTCCAACCCCAATTATTTCATACGGTTTTTTATTTTCAATTATCGGATGCATATTAAAAGAAAAATCGAATTCTTTTCCAAACGACGATACTAGTTGTAAGTTTACCGTTACATCGCTTTGGGTTGTTAATATTTTTTGAAATGCATTTATCGATGTTTCTTTTGAATTGTTACTTACAATTTCGAAAAAATGCTTTCCTTTTATTTCACTCGGTTCTTTATTTAAAATTTTACATCCGTAATTATTTACAAAGCGTATTATTCCTTGTTCATTTAGTATAAAAATAAACTCGTTTGTAATTTCCGCAAAAATCTTAAAATAATTTTTTTCTGCTACCAAATTATTTGTTTCAATTTGACTGATAATAATTTTACCCTTTGGGTTTTTTTATTAATGTTAATAATTGATTTTTTTATGAAACATAGTATAGGGAAAATTATCAAATTAATACATAAAATATGTCTAATATTTGTACAATCGACAAAAAACCTTAAAAATTAAATAGAATTACTAGAAAAAAAATAGAGAAGTCAATAAAAAAATGAGAAATGTAGAAATTTAATACATTTTACGGTAGAAATAATCAGTGAATTTTTTGCGGATAATTAAATTTTTAAAGAAAAGAGAGTTGTTGCATATAATCCAAATTTTTTCGTAACGGTTTTTATATTCAACAACTCTCCGTACAATTATTATTAATCGGCGTAGCTTTGTATAGCGTCTTGTAGTGTGTCAAAAAGTTTGAACACTTTATCCATGCGTGTTATGTAGAACATTGAAGACTCTGTGTTATCGCCCCAAACTATTCTAAGATCGCCGCTTTTAGCCATTGATTTCTTTAACGAACTTACCATTACGCCCAATACCGTAGAATCAACAAATTCACATTCGGTAAGGTCTATAACTAATTTGGGAGTGGTTTCTTTCTCTATAAGTTCGGTTAAATATTTTTTGAATTCGGATGCAATTTCCATAGTTGCTCTTGGTAAACTTACTGTTATAACGTCAACATTTCCATATTGTAAATGAGAAAATTTTGAGTTACCGGCCGGTGAATCTGAATCTTGTTCGGGTTGAATTTCATTTGGTAATATTTGTTGAGAATAATCATTGTTATTTACTTCTTCGGTATCAAACTCCATATCGTTTATGTTTTGATGTTGATCCGCTTCGTTGCTAATAGCTGCTTCTTGGTTAAATATATTTTCGTGATTGTTTTCTTCCTCTTCTGGAGATTCCGGCAAATCATAAAACGGATTCGGCATTGTTTCCGCTTCGCTTTGCTCGTTATCTTCAACAAAATGATCTTCGGTTAATTTGTCGTTTTCGATTTCCATCTCGGGATGTAAACTATCAATATTGTCGTTTTCTTCAATCTGACTTTCCGGCGCTACAAACTCACTTGTTGCTTGATTGTCCAGAGCTTCTTTCATATTCAAATCAAGTTCTGCAATTCGAACGGCTTGGTTTTCTATAATTTCATTTAGTTTTTCTTCGTTGTAAGTTTTTTCTTCAAGTTTTTCATTTAAAGCATCGAGTTTTTTTGTTAGAATATCAATTTTAGATTCTTTATCAATAATCTCGGACTTAAACGATTCTTTAATTTCGTTGAGTTTGTCTATTTGATTTTTATAATCTTCAACAAGCTCTTTCGTTTTTATGTATTCAATTTCCTTCTCGGTTTTTTGCAGTTTAATATTAGAAAGATTTTCGCTTTGCTTTTCTATTATTTGATTCTTTTCTTCAATAATTGCTTCGTAGTTTTCCAATTCTTTTAATTTTTCTTCAAGTTTGGAAATTTTTTCTTCATATTCAACAGCGGCTTCTTTGGAAATTTGTTCTTCGTTATTTGTCAAGCCTTTAACGGTTTCTTGAAAGTTGACAAGTTCAATATCTTTTCTTTCTAATTCGCCTATATATTCGGATTTAAGATTTTCGGCTTCTTCAAGCTTATTTTCCAATTCTCTGATTTTTTCTTCGAGAGCAATCCGGACTTGAGCGTGTTCTTCGTGTTCCGAAGCCGTTGATGATAATTTATCTTCCAACTCTTCTATTAGTTCTCTGTTTTGGCTAAGCTTGGTTCGATAATCTTCTGCTTCTCTTTGCAGTTCTTCAATTTGATTTTTTAACCGTTCGGATACCTCTTGATTATTATTAATTTCTTCCAATTTGGCTTTATAGTTTTCCGATTTTTCTTTTAGAGAATTATTTTCTTCGGAAAGAAGTTTATTTTCTTCAGCCACCACCGAAATTTCTAATGTTAAGCTTTGAATTTGTTCTTCGGCATCTTTAAGTTTTTCTTCGTAATCCAATCGGCTGTTGTGATTTTTTTCTACCTCGATTTTTAGTTTTTCGTGTTCTTCTGTTTTTTCTTTAAGTGCCTTGTTTTTTGTTTCCAGTTCTTCATTGATACTGTTTAATTTATGAGAGTTTTCATTTATTTGTTGTTGCAATTGTTTAATGGTATTGTTAAGTTCCCACTCTTTATTTAACAGTTCGTCTTCTCTATCTTGTAAAAACTTAACCATTTGAACTTGTTTGGATAATGTTTCGTCTTTTTCTTTCAGTACATTATTAAGATTACTTAATTCCCCATTTAATTCTTCAATTTTTGAATTTTTTTCTTTAAGTTCATTTTCTTTTTCTAAAGAAGAAGCTCTAAAAGATTCGAATTTTTCAACGGCCGAATTAAATTCGTTATTAAGTTTTTCAAAAGCGTTTGTAGTTTTTTGAAGTTTTTGAACAACCTCTTCTTTTTCTTTTTCTAATTTCGCAATTTGCGTAGATTTTTGATTTAACTCTTCAGTTTTTTCTTGGTCTTTATGGTTTAATTGCTCTTGTAATTGATTTATGTTTTCTTTGTGATTTGCAATGGTGTTTTGCAATTCGGAAATAATGTTTGTTTTTTCCAATAAAGCTTGTTCGGAAATAGAAAGGTTCGATTTCAATTCTTGATTTAGATTGTCGATTCTATTGTTTTTTTCAGAAAGTTCTTGTTTTATTCTGGTTAATTCGTTAGATATTTCGTTATAATCAGCTTGATTTTCCGTTAATAACTCGGCTAGCCTGGCTTTTTCTTCGTTTAATTCGGAAATTTTTTGACTAAGGTTTTTAACAATTTCTTGTTGCTTGCCTTGTCCGGCTTCGTAATCGTTTATTATACGTTTTAAAGATATTATTTCTTCATTTAGGTTAGAAATTTTTAATTCTTTGTCTTCAAATGTTCTTTTGATTTCGTCTAATTGTTTGGTTCGTTCTTGTACTTCTTCTTTTGCCTCGTTGTATTTCTTTACATGTTCGTCCAGTTCAAGTTTATAATTATCTTTAATTCCCTGTAGCTCGTTTATTTCAGAGTGCAGTTCGTTAATAGTAATCGTAAGCTTTTCTATCTTTTCATGTAATTCGGCTTCACCTTCTTTTGTTCTGTTGAGTTCTTTTTCTTTTTGTATTATTTTGTTATTTAATTCGGAAATTTCCACTTGTTGTTTTTCTAAATCAGACCTAAGGTCTGCAATAGTTGTTTCGGAATTATTTAATTCTTGAGTTAGACCGGTAATTCTTTCTGAAAGTGTTTGAATTTCATCTTCTTTATTGCTCTTTTCTTTAGCAAGATAGTTGTTTGTTTCGTTTGCCTCTAATAATTGAGTATTAAGTGATTCTATTTTTTCGCTTAGTGAACCGATGTTTAATTCTTTGTTATTGATTTCTTCATTTAATTCTGAAATTTTATTTTGTAGTTCTTTTAACTCAAGATATACTTTTTCTTGTTCAACTGATTTTTGTTTCAGTTGATTAGATAGGTTTTGTTCCCTTTGTGTAATTTCTTGTAAATTGGTTTTTAATGATTCTATTTCTTCCGATTTTTCCTCATATTTTGTTTTTATCTCTTCCGTGTGTTTACCAAGACTATCAATTTCTTCTTTAAGCGTAGTTATTTCATCGTTTTGTGTAGTTATTATTTCCGTTAAGTTGTTTTTTTGGTTTTTTAAATCGGCTATCATTAGTTCGTATTCGTTAACCTTGGCATTGCTTTTGTTTATTTCGTTTGCATGATTGTCTATTTTTGTTTCGAGATCTCTAAGTTGGTTTGTTAAATTGTTGATTTCCTCTGATTTATCTAACAATAAAGTTTCTTTTTCGTTTATAATATTTTCATAGTTTTTAATTTTGTTTTCCCACTCTGTCTTTTCTTTGTTATAATTTTCCGCTTCTTGGCTTATAGCTGTATATTGTTCTTTAAGATCAAGGTATTGTGTGTTTAATATTTCGTAATCTTTAAGTTTGGTTTGGATAGACTCTTCTTTTTCTTCTATCATATTTCTAAGTTCGGTTTCGTTTTCCCGAAGTTGTTTTATGGTTTCTTCGGTTTTTATTAATGCGTTCTTCTTTTCATCAAGAAGTTTATCTATGTTATATATTTTTGAATTTAAAGAAGATATTACATCCGTTTTGTTCTCTAATTCGCTTTCCAGGTGATTATTGTTGCTTTTTAGATTTTTTATTTCGTTCTTATATCGTTCTATTTCTTCTGTTTTGGTTTTGTTTTTGTTTGTAAGATGTTGAATATAGTTTTGTAATTCTTTTTCTTTTTCTTGTTGATCCGATAAAACCATTTCCAAATCACTTATTTTTTGATCCAGTTCTAAAATTTTTAAACTTTGAGTTACTATAATTTCACTTTTTTCAGAATCAGCTTTTTTATATTCTGCTTTTTCTTCCGTAATTTTCTTTATTGCCAAGTCTTGATTTTCAACAATTTCATTTTTTTGAACCAAGAAATAGTTTAATTCTTCAATTTGTTTTTCAGCTTCCGAATATTTTTGATAAAGTTCTTCTTGATTTTCTTTAGACAACCTTAATTGTTCTTTTAAAGAATCTTTGGCTTCAATTTCCTTTGTAAGCTTTACGTTTGTTTGAGCAAGTTCCGTAAAAATCTGATTGTTTTCTTGTTTTAAATTGTGAATTTGTTCCGACCTTCCGGAAAGTTCTTCTTCGTAAGAGTTTAATTTTTCTTCTAGTGTAGTTATATCGTTAGATTTTTCATTTAATAAATGTGTAAGTTCGTGTTCTTTTTCTTTATGTTGTTTTTCCAACTCTGCCAATTCTTCAATTCTTGAAGATTGCGATGAAATAATTGTGTCCTTTTCTTCTACAGACTTAATTAAATCTTCTATTCTATTTTTTAATGATGACATTTCAATATTTAATGTCTCAATAGTTTCGGTATTTTCGTTGTACTTGGATTCAAATACTTTCGCACTTTGCGTAGCATTTTCGGCCGCTGTTTTCAGTTCTACTATTTGGCTATTTAATAAGTCTATTTGATTGACGTGTTCAAGGTTTGCGTTTTTCAAATTTTCTTCGTTTTCTTCAAATTTTGATATTTTATTTTGTAATTCTTCAATTAATTCAGATTTTAATTTGTCTGCATTTATCAGAGTTTCTTCTGCCTTTACGTGCTCTTCTATTTTTTGCGTAAGTTCCGTAATAAGTTGTTCTTTTGTTTCTTTTTCATTAAAAGTAGTTTTATATTTGTTTTCCAAGTCTTTATATTTTGTTTCAAGTTCATCAAAATGTTTTATTTGTTCGGAAAGCTCACTAATAATTTTATCTTTCTCTTCCAAAGCTTGTTTTGATTCAACATTAAGATTGTATTCAAGTTCTTTTATTTTTTCTTTTAGTCGATTTACTTCCGCCTCGGAATTTTTTAACATTTCACTATATTCGTTTTCCGCTACTTTGTAATTGCTTTCCAGTTCTTTATAATAATTTAATTGATCCGAAATTTCTTTTATTTCACTTTCCTTTTCCATTAATATTGATTTGGATTCTATTTCTAATTTTTGTTCAAGAGTTTGAATTTTTTCATTAAGATTTTTGATGGTTTCTTTTGCTGCTTGCAGCTTTTGAGAAAAATCTTCGTTAGATTGCAACAAATTATTATTTCGGTCTTTTTCAATGTTCAGTTCTTTTTCCAGTCTATTAATTTCGTTTTCATCAATATTATGGCTATTGGCTTGAAAAGATGTATCTAAAGCAACCAAGTTCTCTTCAAGTTCTTTTATCCGGTTTTTTTGCCCCTCAACCGTTTGTTTATAATCGTTTTCCAAATTTAACAATCTTGATAGTTGCTCCTGTTGGGTTTCAACCATATTGTTGAGTTGTTTGTTAGAATTTTGATACTCCTCTATTCTATTATATAGGTCGGTAATTTGTTGTTCTTTATTTTTAAGAAATTCAGAATATTTTGCAATTTTTTCTTCAAGCGAAGAAATAACCGATTCCTTTTTTTTAAGCTCATTTAAGGCTTTCAATTCGGGTTCTTTTTCGTCATTATTTAGTTCAAATATTGGAGCCGAGGTGTTTCTATTTTCTTGGGCTTTATTGCGGATAGAATCCAAAGCAATATTTATTTGATTTTTATCATCTTCTACGGAATTTTTAAGGTTATCGGCAATTGGAGTAAAGTTTAATAATAAATAATCAATGTTTTCTTTGGAAAGAACAGCTAATTTGCTATTTTTAAGCGCAATTGCAGTTGAATTTCTTTCGGAGTTTGTAAAAAATTCGTCATGACCAAAAAATTCATTTTTAGTCAACACTTTTGTAGTGGTTTTTAAAAAACTTTGTTTTTGCATTAGGCTAATTTCGCCTTCTAAAATTAAGTATATAGAGTCGGATAAATCACCGTTTTTAAAAATCACTTCCCCTTCGGTTAAATCAATGGTTTTTAGGTTTAATTCTTCTAGTGTAACTTCTGAAATGTTTGAGTTAATAAATAAATTGTTTTTTAAAGCTAAATTGGTTTCGTTTTGCATTTTTGGTCCTCATGACGTTTTTTTACACAACATTTATTTTGATTTTTTATAAATCAACAAAGACTGTGCCGAAATGTTTTATAATCGGTAGAATTTACACTTTGAATTTTCCAATAATGAGATTATTTATAAAACCGAAGGAGATTCCTAGACAAAGATTTGGAAAACGAATAATCAAGTGTCAAAACAGTTGTGATAAACGTAAAAATACTTGTTTTAAAATGAAACACAACTTTGGAGAAGTTTCAAAAATATCATTTTGAGAAAAGTACAATTATGTGTTAATGGCCATTATTGGTCATGTGGGCATTAAATATGGAGAAATTTTTAATAAAAAGATAAAAGAATTACTTAAATTTGGGTAAAATACAAATAATTTAAATTAACTAGAGAATGTATTATGAAAAAAAATTTTGATATGCCGACGGAAGAATTTAAAAAATATGGACATGAATTAATCGATTGGATAGCGGATTATTTGAAAAATATTGACAAGTATCCGGTACTTTCAAAAGTTTCGCCAAATTCAATAATAAATAATTTACCTAAGAAACCGCCGGAAATACAAGAAGAGATGTCCAATATTATAAATGATTTTAAAAAAATTATTATTCCTGGTATAACACATTGGAATCATCCGGGTTTTATGGCATATTTTAATTCAACAGCTTCTTCACCGGGAATATTGGGAGAATTATTAAGTGCCGCACTGAATATTAATGGAATGTTATGGAAAACCTCACCGGCTTCAACTGAACTGGAGATAGTTACCATAAATTGGATTAGACAAATGCTTAATCTTCCTTCAAATTTTTTTGGTGTTATTTATGATCTGGCATCAATTAGTTCCTTACATGCAATTGCAACGGCGAGAGAGGCGGCAAAAGAATTATACAATAATTACGATATTAAAAAATTAAGGATATACGGGTCCGAAGAAGCACATTCCTCAATTGAAAAAGGTATAAAAACATTAGGTCTGGAAAGTTCGGCATTTGTTAAAATAAAAGTAGATAAAAATTTTTCAATGAAAAGCAACGACCTTAAAAAGGAAATAATTAAAGATTTTAAAAACGGGTTACAACCATTTTGTGTTGTTGGAACATTTGGAACAACTTCAACTGCGAGTATAGACCCAATTAAAAATATTTCTAAAATATGCAAAGAATATAACCTCTGGTTTCATATAGATGCTGCTTACGGAGGGAGTGCCGCTATAATTAAAGATATAAGGTCTTATTTAGATGGTGTTGAATATGCACAGTCGATTGTAATTAATCCACATAAGTGGATGTTTGTTCCAATAGATTTAAGTATTTTATTCACCACAAAGGCAGATTTACTAAAAAGGGCTTTCTCAATTGTACCGCATTATTTAAAAACGAATGAGGATAATGAAGTAATAAATTTTATGGATTACGGAATACAACTGGGAAGGAGATTTCGTTCATTGAAGTTATGGTTTGTAATTAGATATTTCGGTTCAAAAGGATTGCAAAATATAATAGGATACCATATCCAATTAGCCAAGATTTTTGCGAAACATATTGATAATGACAAAATTTTTATAAGATTGGCTCCTGTTTATTTTAGTACGGTTACTTTTAGAGCGATTCCGTCAACGATTATAGATGAAAAAGAACTTGACAACTTTAATAAAAATCTAATTGAGGAAGTAAATAATACTGGAAAAATTTTTCTGAGCCATACAAAAGTAAATAACATATTCGCCATAAGATTGGTAATTTCCGGAATTAGGACTACACAAAAAGAAATGGAAAACGCTTGGAAATTATTAAAGAAAAAATGTAAAATATTGGAAAAAGAATTTTTATAAAGTTAAAAAGATTGTATAACCATTGATGAAAAATCTTTTCAAAAAAAGGTAAAGTAAAATATTATTCGATTCAAAAAATTACAAAACATTGTTTTTCCAAAAAACAAATTTAGTAGTTTATTAAATAAGACGAAGAATATACGCTAAAAACGTAATGAAAATGCATGTTCATTTACTCAATTTTTTATATAAAAAAACGATTGAAGATATTACGCAATATACGTAATCCGATTTTGGTTTGTATTTTGGTATAAAAATAACTTTACAGTAAAAAAAATTAAAGATTATTTCAAAATGCTGTGTTAATGT
>JALSTL010000096.1 GCA_026983755.1 Melioribacteraceae bacterium
AAAAGAATAAGCATCAAAAACTTGTCCGTTAAAGAAAATTTCCTGTTTTGGTTTTATAGTCTTGTTTACAATGGCTTTTGAGATTTTACTAACTTTATCTTTTAATTCTACAACATCATTCTCAAGTTCTTTAAATCGTTTGTGAGTAATTCGATTACTATTTATTGCATAACCGTTTGCAATATAGTTTTACAGGTTTATCTGAATTAGGAAAGTGCATTTTTTGCACATTGCTTTCCTCTACGACTTCTTTATCTTTGAATATCTTGTTGATATGCTTGGTTATTACTGTCCTGTTTTTCCCAAAAAGTTGGGCAATTTCATCTGTTATAACCAAATAGTATCTTTTTCAACCGATAATTTAAGGTTGAGTTCTCCTGTTTTATATATAACTATATCTCTACTCATAGTACTTACAAAGTATATTGGCTATGTTTTAAGTGGTTAAATAAGTTATTAAAAATTCCTTCCAGTTCGATTTATAATATTGTAAAAATAATAATCGCAAATTATATTATTCCAAATTTTACATTAGGAACTTTAATTTTTATGTTTCATATTTTCTAAAAGTAAAAATGCTTTTTTTACGGTTTAGTTAAGTTTTAAGTCAACAACCAATATATCTGGAAATAACCAATCTTTGAATTTCCGAAGTTCCTTCTCCAATTTGCAATAAACGTTGATCGCGGTAAAAACGTTCTACATCGTATTCTTTCATCAAACCGTAACCGCCGTGAATTTGAACAGCTTCGTCGGCAACTTCTTTTGCTATTTCGGAACAATAAAGCTTTGCCATTGCTGCTTCTTTTGCAAAAGAAAAATTATTATCTTTTAACCAACAAGCTTTGTATAAAAGATTTCTACCCAATTCAACTTTTAATGCCATATCCGCTAACTTAAAAGCAATTATTTGAAATTTGGAAATCGGTCTCCCGAATTGTTGTCTTTCATTTGCATATTTTAAAGCCATTTCGTAAGCACCTTGAGCCAAACCAAGACCCATTGCAGCAATGGAAAGTCTTCCGTTATCCAAAGTGCTAAGCATAATATGCGAACCTTCTCCTATTTTACCGAGGAGATTTCTTTCCGGTACCTTGCAATTATCAAAATAAAGTTCGGAGGTGTTGGAGGCTCGCCACATCATTTTTTTATGCATTGGAATTGCTTTAAAACCTTCGGTTCCGTTTTCTACAATAATTGTTGAAAATATTTTTTTCCCGTCTTTTTCTCCCGTTACGGCTTGAACGGTAGAACCGATTGAAATTTTGGCCGAACCGTTTGTGATAAATATTTTGGAACCATTAATTACCCAATTTCCGTTTTCAAGTTTGGCAGTTGTTTTCGTCCCGCGAGAATCCGAACCTGCATTTGGTTCTGTTAATCCAAAAGACCATAAAGCTTTTCCCGTACAAAGTTGAGGAAGGTATTTTTCTTTTTGCTCATCTGTACCGTAATAATAAATTGGTCCTATTCCAAGTGAATTGTGTGCAGCCAAGGTTGCCGCTTGCGAACCGTCAATACGTGCAAGTTCTTCAACGGCAATAATGTAAGAAAGTGTATCCATTTCTTGTCCGCCATATTTTTCGGGTAAATACATTCCAAACAAACCGAGTTCTCCCATTCTTGCCGTAAGGTCGGCAGAAAATTCTTCTTTTTCATCAAGCTCTTGTGCAATCGGTTTAATTTCCTGTTCGGCAAATTCACGAACGGTTTGTTTAATTAATTTTTGTTCTTCGGAAAGTGAAAAATCCATTTTACTAATTCCTTTTATATTTTTATAGTAATAAAAATATAATATTTTATATATGGATAAACAAGAAATGAAATTGCTTTAAGGAATTATGGTTTTGTTTGTAAATATTTTTAAAAATATCAGAAGTAATTTTTTATTCGGAAACTTTTATGTTTTGGCAGTTATTTTAATATTTAATAATTTAATATTTAGTCAAACGGAACTGCCTTCGTTTGAAGAAGGTGTAATTTATCTTTCAAAATATATTGCTTCAAACGAGTTTGCCGAACTTAGTAAAACAAAAAGTGATCCGGAGTTGGTTGATTCTTTATACAAACGCAGTTTGGAATTTTACAAAGGAGATATTTCCGAAGCGTTGCTCGCTTTAACTTTTGGTACTTTACCCTTTAATAAAATGCCGATAAAAATTCCTATTTTAAATTTAAGAATACCTTTAAGATTACCTGCTGTAAACGAAAAGTTATTCCGTAAAAAAGTAAAAAATTCACCCGGCATTGTTTATTTCGATTCACCCGTTAAAGGCGGACAAGACAAGGATAAAGTTGCTCATTTTTTCGGCAATGCTTTTTTAGCTTATAATATTTCTTTTATTCATGCTTCACAAGTTTTAGGTATTTTTGTAGAGCTTTTCGAATCTTCTTTCAAAGTAAGCGGAGGTGTTGATTTTAGAGATTTGGAAACCAACGGTTTAGGTGCCGCATTTGGTAATTCTTTACGTAAGAATAATAAATTATATCCGTCGCAATTTTTTAAAATCTATTCTCTCTTCTTCTTTTCTTATAATTAACAATTATGTAAATTGTAATGATATTTTAATAAAGAGTTTTAATATGAAATCAATATTAGTTATAGACGACGAAAAAGAAATTTGCGAAAGCATCAATATGATTCTTGAATATGAAGACTATGATGTTGATTATACTACCGATGTTGAACTGGGATTAAAAAAATTAGAATATAATAATTACGATGCTTTACTGCTTGATATTCAAATGCCGAAGATGAC
>JALSTL010000097.1 GCA_026983755.1 Melioribacteraceae bacterium
CAAAAGACGGACTTTTAACTTGACGTACCAGTGTATCATTTCCACTTGCACCAACCGGAGAGTATCCCCAAGGAGATGCCAAAAAACTAACTGTTGAAGTTTCAGTTCCACCATAAGTGGCACCGGAATCTACCTTGATATCTATTGAAAAAAACGGATTATCCGTTAAATTAAATCTTAAACTATCATATTTAAAGAAATCAAAATACTGTCCATCTGAAAATTCCTTTTGTACCATTTCATATTTTAAAGCATTGTTTTCTTGAGTAAGTGTAAATATTGGTGTCCCATCATCAAGTGTACCTTCATTCGGTCTCCATAAATTAGTGTTTATCGGATTATTAAAATCTTCGGTAAAAGTAGTAAGATCAGCCGGGGGTTTAATATTAGCGGCAGCTTTGCCCAACTTAAAATTATCAATTGAAACCGAACCGGAATAGAATACAAATCCATCGAATCTCTCTTTGCCAGGATTAAACCTAACCTTTGCCACACTATCAATTCCGGATGTATTTGTAAAATCATATTTACATTTATGCCACTTTCCATCTGCTGCAATCATAACTTTTTTGTAAACTCCGCCAATATTATTACCTGATGGATTTATTAAATCCAAACCAATTGGAATTGAATCAACAGCAACTCCTGCAATCTTGGCTTCTCCATTCACTTTTGCTTGGAAAGTTATATACGGATAGTTTGTCAAATTAACATATTTGGATTTAGCATTTTTGAAATCAAGAACAACACCTAAAAAATAATTATTCAGACTGTCTGTTTCGTACTTAAATGTATTACTATCTCTATCTGCCAATATTTTTCCTGCGGCCCAATTGTTAGCCCAAAAAGCAGTATCAACCTCACTATTAAAATCTTCACTAAAAGTTGTTAAAAAATCATCGGAAAGTTGTTCAAATGAATAGGGAGATTCATAAGCTCCTATATCGTAAGCATTCCCCTGAGGTCTTAAATTTCCATCTATATCTATATTTGGTGCATCAACTGATGAACCGGCATCAATGATTGCAAGTCCACCCAAAACAAAATCTTGCTTTGGAGTAAAATCCCAATTATCATAATCATTACAAAATAATTCTGCCGATTGATTTATTACATTGTGGTCAACAATTGAACTGCCATTTTCAATAACTAATGCAGTAGCAAGGTTATTTCTAACAATATTACCGGAACTTGAAGTACCATCTTTTTTCTTGTCTATTCTAATCCATGGCGGGCCCTGTGTAGCAGTGATATTCGGAACCGGTAAAACGGTATTATTGATAATTTTTGTGTTGTACGCACCAAGGATTGTTATTCCGTGCCAGTGCTCTGTTACTATTACATTATTCTCAATAATTGCATCTGTTGTGGAACCATCGAATATTACAATTCCCTGTATCGGAGCAATTAAAGGGATAGTATCAATAGCAGTATTACTGTAAACATAATTCCCTTGTATAGTAAGTCCGACGTTATCTCCCCAACCTTGAATACCATCTTCATGATTATTAACATAAGGGTCCGGATCTAATTCTACAGCATTTCGTATAATATTTTGTTCGACTGTTAAATTTTTTGCTCCGGCGCATCTGATACCATCACCGGAAAAAATTTCAACTATATTTTTTTTAAAAGTTGAATGATTTGATTGTTCTAATGCAGTTAGAGCATAAGCAACATTTTTTAATTTATTGTTTACAATTAAATTACTGGTACCATAATCAAAAATTCCGCTCCAAACGCTATCTCGCCAATTTTGTACTGACCAACTATTAGTATTTGCTGCCGAATAAATTTCACAATTTTTTACAATATTATTTGAGGAGGTGGTTGTTAACACCAATAGTCTGCCGTTATCGTTTCCGTTTCTTATTTCATGTCCACGGTTTCCTTCAGGAGTAAAAGTTATTCCATCCAGTACCCAATTAGCTCCGTTTATGTTAATTTTTAATAAAACCGGAGTTTGTCCGGCTTCTGCCATTATTACGGTTGGAGAATTATGAGTGCCATTTATAGCAAAGTTATAACCGTGAAATCCGCTTCGTAAAAAAAGTGTATCTCCATCAGCAATTATTTTTTGAGATAAAACTTCCGATAATGTACTCCAAGGATGCTCAGCCGAACCATCATTGCTCATTGAGCCTAATTGAGGATCAAGGTAATAGTTAGAAGAATATATACTTTGTAAATACAAAAAGAAAAGAATATAAACTGCTTTTAAAACAAATATAATTTTAAATTTCATAATCTTATTGACGAGCTAATATAAGATAATTATTTGTGAACGATTTAAAAGAATTGTGGGTATAACAATATTTCAGTTATACCCACAATTACCACTAACTAACATAAACTATTTCAACAGCATCATCTTTTTTGTTTGAACATAATTGCCCGATGATAATGTATAGAAGTAAATTCCTGATGTTAATTTTGATGCATCAAAATTAACATTATAAGTTCCCGAAGCTAGTTCTTTATTAACTAATTCAGTAACTTCTTCGCCAAGTACATTAAATACCTTTAATGATACAAGTCCATTTTCAGGAATAGAAAATTGGATGTTTGTAGTAGGATTAAATGGGTTTGGATAATTTTGAGTTAATTCAAATTTGTTGGTTAAATTGTTTTTATTTGTTTCAACTCCTGTAATCCAATC
>JALSTL010000098.1 GCA_026983755.1 Melioribacteraceae bacterium
AAAATTAATTAGAAGACATCCTCATGTTTTTGGAAATGTTGAAGTAAAAAACAACAAAGAAATTGAAAGTAATTGGGAAAAAATAAAAATGCAAGAAGGTCGCAAATCCTTACTGGAAGGAATTCCAAAAGCTTTACCCGAATTGCACAAGTCATCCAGAATTCAAGAAAAAGTTGCCAAAGTCGGTTTCGATTGGGAAAGGAAAGAAGACGTGTGGAATAAAGTTTTGGAAGAAATTGAAGAAATGCATGAATGTGAAAAATCCGGTAATAAAGATTTGCTCGAAAAAGAGATGGGAGATGTATTTTTTGCTTTAATTAATTATTCAAGATTTATTGGTATAAATGCGGAAAATGCTTTACGAAGAACAAACAATAAATTTATTAAACGATTCGCTTATATCGAAGAACAACTAAAAAAAATAGGTAAATCCGTCACGGATTCCAATCTTAATGAAATGGACAAATTTTGGGAAGAAAGTAAAAAATATTACAAATAGTTTCTTTCAATTCAATAGTGTCAATAAAAATAATTAAAATGCTCTTTCTCATTCTTTCCGGCAATACATATTATTATTATAAAATATTCCTTACCGGTAAAAAAATAAACACTTTATATTTATTAACGATAATACTTTTGATATTAAACATATTTTATGTTTGCTAAAAATTTGACCATACCATAATCAGTTATTTGTTTTTATTTATTAACAACTTTTAGAAAAAAATTTTAAAAGGATTTTAGTTAAATTATGTATTCGATGCCTTCGGTAATATTTAGAGCAAAAGATATATTATTTTCAATACCTTCGACCAATGTAGAATCTATAATACAAATGCCCGATATCACGGAAATACCAAATAGCAAAGAAACCGTAAGAGGAATAATTAAATATAGAGATTCGGTATATAATTTAATCGATTTCAGAAAAAAAATATCTCTTAAATCTTTAGATGAAGAGTTATTGGAATTTAAAAAGATGATAGATCAAAGAGAACAGGATCATATAAATTGGCTACACGAATTGGAAACTTCCGTAATTGAAAATCGCCCTTTCAAATTAACAACAGATCCTCATAAATGTGCATTCGGGAAATGGTATGATAATTATAAATCGAATAATTTTTTTATATCCGACGTATTAAAAAAATTTGATAAACCGCATAAAACCATTCATGGAATTGCAAAAGAGATAGAAAAGTTAAAATCAATAGGTAAATTTGAGGAAGCACATTTGTTGATAAAAAGAACCCGGGAACAAGAACTTTTTCAAATGAAAATTTTATTTGGCAGAATAAAAGAAACAGTTCAAAACCATAATAAAGAACGTGTAATTTTATTTCATAAAAATAATTCTCATATTGCCATAGCCGTAGATAATATCGAATCAGTTGAAACGATAAAAAATGTTGAAAGCAAAGACATTGACGAACAATTATTAAATTTTACAAATTATAATTTTATTGTTGGTTTAGGCGAAGATAAAAAGAAAAACTTGGTAATAATGGTTTCCGAAGAATGTTTAACTTAAATTTTCATCGTTAAATTTTTCGTAAGCTTCAATAATATCTTTTACAAGTTTATGCCTTACAACATCGTTTTTGTTAAATTCAACAAAACCTACACCGTCAATATTTTTCAATATAGAATTCACTTGAATTAAACCGCTTTTTACTTTATTAGGTAAATCAATTTGCGTAACATCACCGGTTATAATAGCTTTGGAATTAGGTCCTATTCTTGTTAAAAACATTTTCATTTGCTTACCTGTGGAATTTTGTGCTTCATCTAATATGATATATGCATTGTTAAGTGTTCTACCCCGCATATAAGCCAAAGGTACAATTTCTATAATTCCTTTTTCCATATATCTTTTTAATTGTTCGTCCGGCAACATATCTTGCAAAGCATCGTATAAAGGACGAAGGTACGGGTCAATTTTTTCTTTGAAATCACCCGGTAAAAAACCTAAACTTTCTCCCGCTTCTACTGCCGGACGAGCCAATACAATTTTTTTAACCATACCTTTTTTTAACGAAGCAATTGCTGTTGCAACGGCTAAGTAAGTTTTTCCGGTACCGGCAGGCCCAATGCCGAAACATATATCATTTTCTTTCATTGCCTTGATGTATTTTAGCTGTGTAGTTGTTTTAGCACGTATCGGTTCTTTTTTTGTGTATAAAACAATTGTGGAAAGTTCATCGGTTGAAATAATTTCTTTACCTGTTAATGTTAAATCTATAATAGTATTTACATCCGAAGGGGTAAGTTTGTTGGTAGTGTTCAAAACATAAATCATTTCATTAAATATTTTTTCTATGTTTTTAACGCTATTGCTATCTCCTTTAATGGTTGCAACATCTCCGCGAATTGAAAAAGCATTGTTAAAACGTTCCGAAATAGGGAGCAAATTTTCATCGTTAAACCCGAATAATGAAAGTAACTCAACATTTTCCAATTTAATTTTTTTTTCTACTATCGTAAAAACCTCCTATAATAAAAACGGATATCTATCGATAAATTTATAAAAAACGATATAAATTTACCAATGATATCCGTCAAATAAATCAAACAAAATATTATTGCATTGGAGCGGCTTTGTAATTTGCTTTTAATTTATCATACTTGCTCTTCTCTTCTTCGGTTAATTTAGGTATAGTAAGGTTTTGATTGGGATAAATTAAATCGGGATTTTTAATTTGATCTCTGTTCGCATTATAAATTTTAGGCCAAGCAAACCCGTTTCCGTAATGTTGTTTCTTTTTTGCAATTCCCCAAAGATGATCACCCCGAACAACGGTATAAGAAATATCTTCAACCGGCCAAGCATCTATCATACTTTGTAATTGATTGTGAACAATTGAGTAAAATTGCGGTAATGCACTTAATTTACTTGATTTTAGAGCGTCCAATTCCGCTTGTCTATCTGCTTTTGTAGGTTGGTGACTATTAATTCTTGCGTTCAAATCATTTATTTTATTACTAAATTCCGCAACATCGGCATCGTTGGCACCAACCAAAGCGTAAGTTTCGGAAACACAATCTTCATAAGATTGCATTGCATTTTTTTTGGAAGTTAAATTATTAACCTCTCCTTGTAATTGTTCAATTTGTTTGGTTAAATCCGCTTTCTTTTGCGATAAATTTGCTATTTCCGCTTCCCACTCTTCAGTTGTCATTTCTTCTTCTTGGGCAAAAAGATTAGCGGAAAAAAATGCCAAAATGGTTAAAATGCCAATAAGATATTTTAATTGTTTCATTTTTTTCTCCTTTATCTTTGTTAAAATCCCAAACTTTTTAAGTTATTTTGTGTTTCCGTTTTGCTTTTGTTACATTGTGCCAATTTGGCTTCCATTTCGGCAATTTCCCTTTCAAGTTTGTTTTTCTTACTTGTTAGAGAGTTCACTTCGGTTTCCAAAGATTTTACTTCGCTTCTTAAAGCATTAAGTTCTGCATATTGTTCTTCACTAACACCACCACAAGCTGTTAAAGATAATGTTCCTACCAGCAATGCGGTTGTTAATGATAACGTAGCTAACTTTTTTATTCTTCCCATTTATGGCCTCCTTTTTTATTCTAGAGTTAAATTATTTATTTTTCCATATTTATCTTTACTAATGTAAGAAAGTAATTCGAATAAAAAAATGTAAAAATGTTCCGCTGTTATAAAATATTTCTTTCTACAAAACTTGTGTAATAATCTCCAGCAACTATTATATGATCAAAAACCCTTATTTCAAAAATTTTTCCTGCTTCCACAAGTTTTTTGGTTATATTAATGTCTTCCTTACTCGGTTCAAGATTTCCACTTGGATGATTATGTACTAAAAAAATATTTGCGGAATTATTTTCAATTGCAACTTTAAAAACTTCTCGAGGATGAACTATACTTGAATTTAAATTTCCAACCGAAATAATTTCATATTTAATTATTTGATTTGAAGTATTTAAACATACAACTATAAATTTTTCTTTTATTTCATCTCTAAGTAAAGGAATAAATATTTCAGCCAGTTCTTCGGGTGAAGTTATTTTTTTTGTAGAATACCATTTTGTATTGAATTTTACTCTGCGTGCCAATTCGAATGCTGCGGCCAATGTTGCCGCTTTATCTTTTCCAATGCCGTTATTTTTTAAAAAAGATGCCACAGATGAAGAGGCCAAATTAGCCAAACCTTTTTTTTTAATAAGTTCTTGCGCTATTTCTATAACAGATTTACCTTTGGTTCCTGTTCTTAATAAAATGGCAATCAATTCCGCATCACTTAGGGATTGAGCACCTTTTAGAATTAATTTTTCTCTAGGTCTGTCATCCAATGGTAAATCTTTAACTTTAAGCATAATAAAATTTTTTTATTCCCATTCAATTGTTGAAGGTGGTTTGGAGCTAATATCGTAAACTACTCGGTTAACTCCGGCAACGTTTCTAATTATACGGTTAGAAACATATTCCAAGAATTCATTATTGAATTTGTACCAATCCGCCGTCATACCATCGGTAGAATTAACAGCTCTTAAAGCAATAACCGATTCGTAAGTTCTTGCATCTCCCATAACTCCAACTGTTTGAACCGGTAACAACACGGCAAAAGCTTGCCATATTTTATAATAGATATCAAATTTATGTAATGAATCGATAAAAATTTGATCTACTTCTCTTAACAATTTGCACCTTTCTTTTGTTACTTCGCCTAAAACTCTTACGGCAAGGCCGGGGCCAGGAAACGGATGGCGGTGAACAAATTCTTGTGGAATTCCTAATAGTTCTCCAATTTGTCTGACTTCATCTTTAAATAATTCTCTAAAAGGTTCCAGTAATTTTAAATTCATTTTCTCGGGCAATCCGCCAACATTATGGTGAGTTTTAATTTTACTTGAACCACTACCTGCGTAAGCCGATTCTATAACATCCGGATATAAAGTTCCCTGCACTAAATATTTTACATTTTGAATTTTTTTTGCTTCTTTTTCGAATACTTCAATAAAAGTGTTACCTATTATTTTTCTTTTCTCTTCCGGATCGGTTATGTTTTGTAATCTTTTTAAGAATAGTTCACTTGCATCAACATGTATAATTTTCAAATTAAAATTATCTTTAAAGAGCTTAATAACATTTTTACTTTCGTTTTTTCGCATCAAACCGTTATCTACATGAACGCAAATTAAGTTTTTTCCAATAGCTTTTTGTGTAAGAACAGCAGCTACGGAAGAATCTACACCACCGCTTAGTGCACATATCACATTAGCTTTACCTGTAATTTTTTTTATGTTTTCCGATGCTTCATCTATAAAATTTGCCGGTGTCCAATCCGGTTTGCATTTGCAGATTTCAAATAGAAAATTTTTTATTATTTCTTTTCCATATTCGGTATGTGCAACTTCCGGATGAAATTGTAAAGCGTATATTTTTTTTTCATTGTTGGAAATAGCACATATTGGTGAATTTTCCGTTTTAGCAGAGATAGAAAAGTTTTCGGGCGGTTTGGTTATATAGTCGCCATGACTCATCCAAACAATGGATTTATTTTTTACATTTTTCAGTAAAAATTTTTCTTCGGCAATTTCTATTTGTGCTTTCCCGTATTCACGTTTTTTTGCAGGTAAAACTTTTCCGTTAAAATGTTTCGCAATCAGTTGCATTCCATAGCAAATACCAAGTATAGGGATACCGAGTTCGTAGATTTTTTCATTTAATAAAGGTGCGTTTTTATCATAGACACTGGTAGGACCTCCGGAGATGATTATTCCTTTCGGAGCGTATTTAATAATATCTTCAACCGAAACATTGTTAGGAAGAATTAAAGAATATACATTTTGCTCTCTAATTCTTCTTGCAATAAGTTGTGTATATTGAGAACCAAAGTCTAGTACAATTATCGGATTATGATTTTTCATATTTTTAATGGGGAAAGTTCATAAAAATTATGCCGAAAAATATCAACATTAAAGTTAATAAATTCGGCATAAAAATTTAGGGAAAGATGTACCGTTAAAAATTTATGCGGTTATTTGGGTTTTATAATCCGTGGCGGAAAGTAATTCATTAAATTCATCTGCATTGTTGTATTCAACTTTTATAATCCACCCTTCGCCATAAGGATCGTTGTTTATAAGTTCCGGTTCATCTTCTAATTTCGGATTTACTTCCAGAAGTTTTCCGCTACAAGGAGCAAACAAATCGCTAACGGTTTTAACCGCTTCCAAAGTTCCAAAGGGTTCACCTTTTGTAATATTGTCTTCTTCTGTGTTAATATCAACATAAACAATATCACCTAATTCACTTTGTGCAAAGTCGGTAATTCCAACTATGGCAATATTTCCTTCCATTTTAACCCATTCGTGTTCTTTGGTATATTTTAGTTCTTCAGGTATATTCATTTTTACCTCGAATTTTATTAAAATTATTTCAAAAAGTGTTTATCAATAAACGAAGTATCGTATTGTGCATTAAGGAATTTTTCATTTCCCAAAACTTCCATGTGGAACGGAATTGTAGTTTTAATACCTTCAATGGCAAATTCTTCGAACGCACGTTTAGCCCGAGCTATTGCATGGTTACGATTACTACCCCAAACAATCATTTTTGCAATTAATGAATCGTAATATGGTTGAACGGTATATTGATTGTAAATGTGAGAATCAATTCTTACACCAAATCCGCCGGGAAAGTGTAAATAATTTATTTTACCCGGTGTTGGTCTAAAATTATTTTCCGGATCTTCGGCATTAATTCTAAATTCAAAACAATGTCCAACTTGTTTATTAGGAATTTCGGTTATTTTTTTACCGGCGGCAACAATAATTTGCTGTTTAATCAAATCAACATTATTTACCATTTCGGAAATAGGATGTTCCACTTGAATTCTTGTATTCATTTCGATAAAATAAAAATTTTGATTTTTATCCACCAGAAATTCTACAGTTCCGGCACCTTGGTAATTAACGGATTTGGCGCCGAGTATTGCGGCTTCGGCCATCTTTTTTCTTGTTTCTTCGGTTATAAAGGGACTTGGAGTTTCTTCAATTAATTTTTGATGTCTTCTTTGAATAGTGCAATCTCTTTCGCCGTATTGATAAACGTTACCGAAACTATCACCCATAATTTGAATTTCCACATGATGAGGATTTTCCACAAATTTTTCCAAATACATTTCACCGTTATTAAAAGCGGCTTCGGCTTCGGCACTTGCGTTTTGATAGGCTTTTTCCAATTCTTCTTCTTTCCAAACAATGCGCATACCTTTACCACCGCCCCCGGCGGAAGCTTTTAACATTATAGGGTAACCTATTTTTTTTGCAATACTTTTTGCTTCGTCTATATTTTTTAATGCACCTTCACTTCCGGGAACAACAGGAACTCCAACTTTTTGCATTGTTTTTTTTGCCAAAGCTTTATCTCCCATACGGTTTATCATATCGGGAGATGGTCCTATAAATTTTATATTGGAATTATCACAAATTTCAGAAAACTCAGCATTTTCCGCTAAAAATCCGTAACCAGGGTGAATTGCATCTGCACCGGTAACTTCCGCAGCGGCAATTATACTTGGAATTTTCAAGTAACTTTCTTTTGATTGAGCCGGACCAATGCAAACGGCTTCGTCTGCAAAAATAACATGTAAAGAATCTTTATCGGCTTCCGAATATACGGCTACCGTAGGAATTTCCAATTCTTTGCAGGTTCTTATAATTCTAAGAGCAATTTCTCCTCGGTTAGCAATAAGAATTTTTTTGAACAAGTGAGGGTCCTCTAATTATTTAAATTTTCGGCAATTAACTTTTTTCAATTTCAAAAAGAGGTTGATTAAATTCAACCGGTGTTTCATTGTCAACAAGAATTTTAACAATTTTACCATCAATATCGGATTCAATTTCATTCATAAGTTTCATAGCTTCCACAATGCAAAGAACCGAACCGACAGAAACGGTATCGCCAACTTTAACATAAGGATCCGCATCCGGTGCGGGCGCTCTGTAAAATGTTCCGACAATTGGTGAAGTAACAACATGAATGTTTGAATTTGCATTGCTTTTATTGTGGTTCGTTTCGTTTTCGGTATCTTTATTTGATATAACCGGCTGAGCAGAAACTTGATGTATTACTGTTTCTTTTCCTGGTAGTTCAGTAAAATTTTGTGTAATCTTTCCGTTTTTGGATATTTTAATTTTAAGGTCGCCTTCGCTTATGGAAAAATCGCTTATTTTACTGTTTTCAACTATCTTAATTAATTTTTTAATTTCGTTAATATCCATTTTGTACACTCTTTATTTTTTTATTCGTTCCATGTATTCTCCGGTTCTGGTATCAACTTTTAACAAATCGCCTTCATTTATGAATAGCGGTACGTTGATTGTAGTTCCGGTTTCTAATTTAGCAGGTTTAACGGCATTTGTTGCTGTGTTTCCTTTAAAGCCCGGTTCGGTTTCAACAACTTCCAATTGAACATGAACGGGAATTTCCACGGTTACAATTTGATCAGCATCATCAACTAATAATTCAACTGTTTCACCTTCTTTTAAAAATCTTTCTCCTCCGTCGAACATTTCGAGAGGAACATTAACTTGTTCGTAGGTTTCATTATCCATTAAAACCAAACCGGATGCTTCTTTATATAGGTATTGGTATTTTTTCCGTTCAACGCGAACAACTTCAACACTTTCTCCGGCACGAAAGGTATTATCCAAAACTTTACCGGTTCGTAGGTTTTTTAGTGTACTTCTAACAAAAGCACCTCCTTTACCCGGTTTTACATGTTGAAAATTTGTGATTGAATATAAATCATTTTTAAATTTTATTATTAAACCGTTTCTAAAATCCGATGTATTAGCCATAATTCCTTACAATTTATTTTATAAAAAAAATTATATTTGAGCTAAATATTTATCCACCTCTCCGGCAACTGCACTGGTTTTAAATTGTTTTTTTATTTTTTTCAGTACCGTAGCGGCCATATCTTTTTTATTTGCTTTTATAAAATTTATTCCTGCGTTCAATAAATAATCGGGTGTTAAAGGATTAAATTTTGAAACAGTTGCGGCTTTATTATAAAAATTTGCCGCTTCTAAAAAATTTCCTTCTTTTTGATAACATGCGGCAATACCGGCGTATGCCGCCGCTTTGTGTAGTTTACTTTTACCGGAATATTCTTCAAAATATTTTTTTGCATTTTTATAATCGCCTAAATAATAGTATGAATCTGCAAGATAAATTTTAGCAAATTCTCCTTGTTCGGTATTTCCGTAATTTTCCACTATTGATTTTAATCCTATTAAATTTGTTCCCGGTTCTCCTTCAACAGCTTTTTTATAGGAACCCTTTTCAAATAACGGAATTACCTTTGCCAATTCGGTTGTGGCTTCTTGGTTGTCTTCGGTTTTTTTGTTTTGATACCAAATAATTGCCAATGCAATAATAGCAATTGCCGCAACACCTATTATAATGTTTTGCTTATGAAGTTCGTAGAATTCTTCTACTTTATAAAATGTTGTAACAAGTTGATCTTCTTGGATTTCTTTTCTTTTGATTTTTTTCTTTTTTTGTACCATAATTTATCGTTTTATTAGTGTTTTACTAAATTAGATGTGAAAAATAATAAATATTATTTTCCAATCCTAATATGATTGGAAAAAATCCATGCTTTATTATTTTTATAAACTTCCACTCTGTACTGTCCTTTCTTTTTAACAATAAAACTGCCTTCCGTACTTTCTATAGAGCTTATTTTTTTTCCGTTATAAATTAAAATTATTTCGGCGGAGGATTTTGGCAAAATAACTTTTAATTTTATGTTTGTATTGTTAGGTACCGTATCTCCCATTTGAAATTTCTTTTTCCCGTCGGTTGCAAAAAAACGAAATCCTTTTGCATTACCATGATAGTGATTGGCAAAAAAACATCTTCCGTAGGCAAGTGTATTGTAAATTATTGTTTTTGCTTTTTGAATATTTTTATTTTCTATTTTTTTCTCTGCTAAAATATGTGTCCTTATCGATTTAAAAAGTACTTTGTAAGGAAAAACTTCCACTTCAACAAAGCCTAAAATATTTACTTTATGCGCATGGGCATCTACACCTCCAATACCTACTATTTTACCGGTTTTATTTAGTTCGTCCCATTTTGCAAGTGTTTCTTTTTTAGGAGCATTAATTGAACGAAGAGGATGAATAAAATGATTATATTTATTTTCTTCGGTAAGTCCTTCCATCCATTCGGACATGTGATTCCAAATTTCGATGCCGTTAAATCCTTTTACGTTCCAAGCCGTCCAAGGATAAGGAGGATGTTCTTTCATGGAACTTCTACTTTCGAAAGGATGGGCAATAAAACCGATGCCTCCGGCTTGTTTAACTTTTTTTACATATTCTTCGGCGGTTAGTCTAGTGGAAAATGTTTCGTTTATATTAAGCGCCAAATAATGGTTTTTATTTATTTTATCATTTAATTCCGTTCCTACAAGCAGCAAGGTTTTTCCATAGCGTTTTTCGTAACCTTCGTGAAGTGCTCTTAATGTATTGTGATCGGTCAATATGATAAAGTCCAATCCTACTTCACCGGCAATTCGCGCAATTTCTGTAACATCACCGGAACCATCGGAAAATTTTGAATGAATGTGTATTGAACCAACGTATTCGAACATGTTTTATATTTACCTATCGAGGTAACGTTAATTAAACCATAATTGCCGTTTCCACTTCAAATAGTGTTGAGTAGTGTGTAGTTTTATCTATTATAAGATCGGAAAGTTTAGACATTAAAATATCTGCTCTTTCATTATCAACTTCGTCGGCTTCTTCCCATGCTTTTTTTGATTTGTAAATATATATTTCTTGAAATCTGTTTTGTTTACCTTTTTCTTCGAAAACGGAATAATTTTCCAAACCTTCGCTTTTTATTACGTTTTTCAATTCTCTTATTATTTCCAAATATTCTTCTCTTTTTTCAGGTATAATATCATATTTAACTGAAAATATTACTCTATCCATTTAGTTCCTCATTTTAAATATTTTTATTTCCTAATATAAAGAATTTTTTTAGTTACTGTAATATAATTTTAGAATTGTTAACTAATGTGAAATAATTGTTAAGCTAATATAATGAAATTATTTTTCACCAAAATATTTCTTTATTAAATGAACCGCTTTTTTGCTGCCGAGTTTTTCAGCAATTTTAAAATCATGCAACGCTTCGTTTCGGTCATTCATTTTATATCTAACAACACCTCTTTGTGAAAAAGCATCGGCAAAATTATGTTTTATTAAGATGGCTTTGTTTATATCTTCTATTGCACCGCTATAGTCTTTAAGTATTTCTTTTATGCTTGCACGCATCAAGTAAGCAGAATAATTTTTGGGATTCCGCTCTATTATTTTGGTAAAATCTTCAAATTCGTTTTTGTATTTTAGGGCTTTTTGTCTGTCTATATTAGGTATCGAATCTAAATAACCTTGAAATCCTTCCGACTTATTATTATGTTCCAAATCGAATAATTCATTTTCTATAATCTCCTCTGCTTTTTGATAGCCCAAATCTCTGGATTTGCAAAAATCTTTATATGCTCCTTCTCTATCTTTTAATTTCAACCTTTCTTTACCTCGGCGGTAATATGCCGTTTCATCTTTAGGGTTAAGATTAATTTCAATACTTAATTTTTCAATAATTTCTTCGGATTTGTAATGGGCTGCATGCTTCTTTTTAGTTTTTCTTTTTTTGAACAGAATTACTAATACCATTACTATTATAACTATTACATAAATATAATATTGAATTACCATAGAGTTTTCCTCACAAAAACTTTATTGGTTATATTATATTTAACGTTAAATTATTTTTTAAATCTCTTTTTCTCTTTTGTATTTGAATATACAAATAAAAAAATTGTTTTTCTATTTTGGCTTTAAAGAAATTGCAAAGTGGTATCAATTACCGAAATAAAAATTTTTATTAGTAAACCGAATGTAGCAACAAAGTATTTTACGTTTCATTTGGTAAAATTAATTGCTACTGAAAAATAATCTTTTAACCGCTCTTAGATATTTTCAATATATTTATATTTATAATAAAATTTTCAGATTCAAATATGCCGAACACATTAGCACATATAGGAGTTAACGGTTTACTTAGTCGTTCTTTAATTAAAAAATCCGATTTATTTTGGATTTACTTCGGTACACTTATACCGGATATTCCGTGGATTCTTCAACGAGC
>JALSTL010000099.1 GCA_026983755.1 Melioribacteraceae bacterium
AATTATTTCTACCGATTATAAAACAATAACCGGAAAACTTTTACCAAACCCTACCATTAAAGTGATAGATAAATTACCGGCAAATATATACGCTGAATCTACCGAATATGGTGATTATAAAAATAAAGAGTTAGTTACTTTCGGTGAATTCGGTTTAATCAGAAATGTAAAGGTTCAAACAATTAATGTTCATCCGCTGCAATTTGATGTAAACAATAAACAATTAAAATTGTACAGTAAAATAATATTTAAAATTTCTTTCAATTCCACAAAAAACTTTGTAAAAATTCAAGATTCGGATTTCCTTACTAACATAGTTATAAATTCCAAAGCACTAAAAAAATGGGGAGTTGAACAAAAGGTTCTTAAAAAATCTGTTCATAATTCCGTTTTGGCAAAAGGGGATTGGTATAGATTTGATATAAACGAAGAAGGAATTTATAAAATTGATAAATCATATTTATCCAATTTGGGAATTAATGTAAATACAATTGATCCCAGAACAATAAAAATATATAACAATGGCGGATATATTTTACCTTGGGAAATTAGTAACACAAGACCTGAAGATTTAGTTGAAAATGCAATAATTGTTTCAGGCGAAGAAGACGGAAAGTTTAATGATAACGATTATATTTTATTTTACGCAAGAGGAGTTGATTTTTTTGAATACAACAAAACTCAAAGAAAAATAAAAAGGAATAAACATTGGTATTCAAAACATAATTATTATTGGATTACATTTGGCGGAAGTAACGGCAAGAGAATGAAAAAACAAATTAATGAAAAAACTAAAGCTACATATATTCAAAAAACAACCGTTGCTTTTAAATTTAGAGATGATGATAAAATTAATCTTTTGGGTTCCGGATTGCTTTGCGTGGGTGATAATTTTTCAAGCTCCAAAACCAGTAATGTATATACCAATACATTAAACGAGTTAATTTCCGATAGTACAATTAATTATTCCGTTCATTTTGTAAATAGTTCTCCTTCCCGCCTTACATTAAACATATTTGAGAATAAATCAAAAATTTATACAACGCAAATTTACGGAATAGGATTCGATGAAAATGCACAATATAAAGCGGGGATTGACAAATTCTTTAGTACAAAATATAAAGGGACGTTGCCCGATAATAGAAGTCTGTTAAAATTTACTATAGTACCAACTTCCGTTGGAGATAAAGGTTATTTGGATTTTTATGAAATAAAATATTATAGGAAACTTACAGCTGTAAATGACGAAATAAAATTTTATTCTTCCGGTAAAAATGCGGTTACTGAATATAAAATAAATGGTTTTTCCGGTAGTAATATTTTGCTATTTAATGTATCTGACTTTTCCGATGTTAAGATTGTTGAAAATAAAATTAACGGTGGAGAGATAGATTTCAAAACTAATGAAACCGGCAAATACCAAACAAAATACATTGCAATTCATAACACTAAATTTAAAACACCTCCTAAAGGTAAAAAAATTTCCAACTCAAATATCAGAGGTATTTCCAAAGGCGGAAAATATGTAATAATTACAAATAAAAAATTTCAAGAACAAGCCGAACGTTTATTGAACTATCGGGTCAATGAAGCTAAATTTAAAATAAGCGGACAATTAATATTTATAGATGAAATATATAATGAATTTTCCGGAGGATTATTAGATCCAACATCAATTAGAGATTTTCTAAAGTATGCATTTGATAATTGGGAAATTAAACCGGAATATGTTTTACTGTTTGGTGATGGAGATTATGATTACTATAATCTATTGAAAAAAAATCTGAATTTCGTTCCTACATTTCAAACATTAAAATCGTTAAGCGAATTGGACTCTTTTCCTTACGATGATTTCTATGCACGTATTAGCGGTAATGATAAAAAAGCAGATTTGGCAATCGGAAGATTAAATGTTACAACTACCGATGAAGCTAAAAGTGTTGTTGATAAAATAATTGAATATGAAACATCATTAAAAAAGGGATTATGGAGAAATACAATCACTCTATTAGCTGATGATGGTCTTAAATCCAAAGGAGGAGATGACGGAGCAAGACACACAAGACAATCGGAACAATTATCATTGAATCATATTCCTAAAAATTTCAGAAGAAATAAAATCTACTTATCAAATTATAGAACAATTAATACAGGTTTAGGACGCAGAAAGCCGGATGTTAACAAAGCCATAATGGATGCAATGAATAACGGAACATTAATTTTCAATTTTATAGGACATGGAAATCCGGACGTATGGACGCATGAAAGAGTTTTTCAACGAAGTGTTTCCATTCCGCAGTTAAAAAATAAAGAATATTTTTTTCTTACGGCAGCTACTTGCGATTTCGGCAGATACGACGATCCTAATTTGCAAAGCGGAACCGAAGAAATGATTTTAATGAAAAATGCAGGAATGATTGGTGGGCTTTCTGCGGTTAGACCCGTTTATTCCGAAGCAAATGCAGCACTGAACAATTTATTTTATGATTTCCTACTCGGCACAAAAGATTCGCTTGGTTTTCCAGTACCGGTTGGGAATGCTTACTTTCGGTTGAAACAAAATAGAACCCATGTTAATGACGAAAAATATCATCTTTTCGGTGATCCGTTTTTAAGATTGGATATACCTGAATTACCTGCTAAAATAGATTTTGTAAACGGAAAAAATTTATTTGCACCCGTGCAAATAAAAGCTTTAAGCAACGTTACTATCAAAGGAAGTGTTTTAAATAGTGATAGTAATAAATATTCATTTAACGGAGAAGGCATTGTAACGGTTTACGATTCCAAAAGAAATATTCATTTGGACGATATAAACTATAATATGGAAGTGCAAGACGGAGTAATTTTTAGAGGACGCGTATCTATTGCTAACGGAAAATTTGCAACAAGTTTTACAGTTCCAAAAGATATTTCTTACGAAAATAAAAACGGTAAAATAGTTGTTTACTTTTTTAATGATGATGAAGACGGTGTAGGTTATACAAATAATATTATTGTCGGTGGTACGGATACTTCCAATAGCAATGACGGTAAAGGCCCACAAATAGAAATTTTATATGACAATGATAATATGGAAAATTCCTACCTTGTTGGTCCTAATTTTAATTTACATGTTAAATTATACGACGAAACCGGATTAAATACAACCGGAACCGGTTTAGGCCATAAATTGGAAGCGGTATTAAATAACGATGAAGACCATGCCATCGATTTAACAAAATATTTTATCGGAGATCTAAATTCCGGAGGTAAAAAAGGAGAAGTTAATTATAAATTTTCTTCTTTGCCTCAAAACGATTACAAATTGAAAATAAAAGCGTGGGATGTTTATAATAACTTTTCATCACAAGAAAGTTTTTTTACTGTTGTTGACGATAACAAACTTGTTGTACGTGAAGTTTATAATTATCCAAATCCGTTCAGTTCTTATACTTACTTTACTTTTCAGCATAATCTTACAACGGAAATTAATGTTACAATTAAAATTTATACAATAGCAGGAAGAATGATTAAAGAAATAAAAAGAAATAATATAACGGATAAATTTGTAAAAATTCGTTGGAACGGAAAAGATAAAGATAACGATAGAATTTCTAACGGAACTTATTTATATAAACTGAATATAAAAACAGCCGATGGTAAATATAAAGATAATATACTTGGAAAAATTACAGTAATTAGGTAAAATTAAAATTACTTTGAATAAAAATAATATACATTTATTAGGAGGATAGTTAGATATGAAACGATTAATATTTCTGTTTGTTTTGGGAATGCTGATACTAATGAATAACAATAAAGTAATGGGGCAAGGTGAAACAGCCGTACCGTTTTTGTTATTGGCACCCGATTCAAGAGCCGGCGGTATTGGAGAATCCGGTGGCGGATTAGCCGATAACTCCGCTGCAATTTTTTGGAATCCCGCTGGTATTGCTTTTTTAGACGGAACCGAATTTAGTATTACTCACAGTAATTGGTTACCTCAATTTAATTTGAGCGATCTTTTTTATGATTATTTGACATACAGACAATACATAGAAGAAATTGGAGGAAGTGTTACTTCCAGCATAACTTACATGAATTTCGGAGAGTTTATAAGAACCGGAGAAGGTTCGCCCGATCCCATAGGAAAATTCAGATCTTTTGATGCCGCTTTAACATTAGGCTACTCTACAAAACTCCATCCGGATTGGGGCTTAGGATTGAATTTTAGAATTATTCACAGCCGCCTTTCCGATAAACCTACAGCAGGTGAAATCGGCGAAGGTGTTGCTACATCCGTAAGTTTTGATATTGCAACTATGTGGCGTCCGGCAGAATTTCACATACCTCTTATTGGAGATTTAAGTAACAGATTTAGCTTGGGCGTTAACGTTAGTAATATTGGCCCGGAAATTTATTATATCGATCAAGCTCAAGCCGACCCGATACCGACAAACTTTAGGTTAGGCTTAGCGCTTATGCTTATGCAAGATGATTACAATTCACTTATTTGGACGGGTGATATGAGTAAATTGTTAGTTGATAGAAAGAAAAATGCCAACGGTAAACGAGATAAATTTTACAAAGCAATATTTACTTCGTGGTTCGATGATGATTTTAGAACGGAACTTAGAGATTTGGTTACATCTACCGGTCTTGAATACTGGTACGGAGATGAAGATTTTAAATTTGCACTACGTACGGGATTCTTTTATGAAGACCCGAAATTCGGTAATAGAAAATTTGTTACAATTGGTGCGGGTATAAGATACGACATTTACGGATTTGACTTTAGTTACATCACTACCGACGTATTCAAAGGTGGTGAAAATCATCCTCTTTCCGATACCTTACGTTTTAGTTTACTTATTGGTTGGGGAGGTAAATCTCATAAATCCCTAAAAGGCTTTCCAAGAGGAATATAATTTAATATGCAAAAAGTAAAAATCGGTTTTATTTTATTTTTATTCGGCTTGGGTTCTTTACATGCTAAAGGTTTTACCAACTGTAAAGCTTTAGATTTTAATAATTTAAGTTCTAATGATGTAAAAACCGTAAAAATTCTTGCCGTTATGGTGGAATTTCAAAAAGATAAATTTGACCTAACACAAGGTAACGGAAAATTCGGAACAATCTACACCAAAGATTATGGTAATTCAATTATAGATCCGTTACCTCACGACATTAATTATTTTTCCGATCATTTGAGATTTGCACAAAATTATTTTGCAAAAGTTTCCGACAATAAACTTAATATAGAATATTATATTATTCCGAATATTGTTACGGTTTCCAAAGTTATGAAAGAATACTCATCAAAAGAAAAAAATAATATGAAACCTCTTGCTGATTTTACCAAAGAAGTATGGAAACAGACAGTAAAGCAAAATAAATCCGTTGACTTCGGAAAGTATAATTTGTTTGCTATTTTCCATGCAGGTGTGGGTAAAGATATAAGCACTAATAACCTTTTGGGGGAAGCTAGAGATTTACCTTCGGTTTATTTTAATCTAAATTCGTATAAAAAATATTACGGTAGTACATTCAATGGTTTTGTAGCTAACAACGGTGCAACCATTAAAAACACAATGATTTTACCGGAAACGGAATCTCGAGAAGAACAAGGAATTGGAGGTAGTACTCTTCTGGAATTGTCTATTAATGGTTTGTTGGTTTCAAGCATAGCAAGTCATCTCGGTTTACCGGATTTGTTTAATTCCGAAAATGGGAAAAGTGCTATCGGACGCTTTGGACTAATGGACGGACAATCTCTGTTTGCTTACAAAGGATTGTTTCCTCCCGAACCTTCCGCCTGGGAAAAAATATTTCTCGGTTGGGAAACACCTCTTGTTGTTAATTCAACAAAAAAAAATATAAAAGTTTTTGCTAAACAAGTTGCACAAAATACTGATGCGCGGATAATCAAAATTCCAATTAATTCATCCGAATATTATTTGGTTGAAAACCGACAACGTGATGCAAACAAAGACGGAATTAAAATTACTTACAAAGTAGCCGGCGTTATTAAATCTTTATCTTTGCCAAAAGATACCTTAAACTTTAACAATGAAAATGTTGATACGCTTAATGGTGTTGTAGTTGACGTTGACGAATTCGATTGGGCTTTGCCCGGAAACGGAATACTTATTTGGCACATCGATCAAAAAGTAATTGACGAAAAAATTGCAGTTAATAAAATTAATACCGATAAATACAGAAGAGGAGTTTATTTGGAAGAAGCCGATGGTGTTCAGGATATTGGTGAGGAATTTAAAACCATATTCGGTACAACCGTAATTGCCGAAGGTAATAAATTTGATTTTTGGTTTAAAAAAAATCCTTCCGAACTTTATAAAAATAAATTTGATGCTACAACCAAACCAAATACGAACACAAACGACGGAGCGAATAGTTTACTTGCATTTTCAAATTTTTCGGAAATTTCCAATATAATGACGTTCGATTTAAAAATTGGCAATGAAAAACTTAAACTGCTCGGTTCAAATAAACTGAATTTAACCTCTAAAATTACCGATATAAAACATACTAATAACAATTCCGAATTTTGGATTCTATCAAATTCAAATCTTTATAAAATTGATTCTTCAAATGCTATTGCCTCAAGCAGTCAAAATTTTGCCGATAGTAATTTTCTACTAATTGAAGAAAATAACAAAAAATATTTATTTGGTGTTAAAGGAAGATATTTAAATTCTTTAGGAATAGGACCGGTTGATTTGGGTAAATATAGTAATGCTCCTATTGTGTATAAAAAAAATGGAAATAATATTAAATTATATATCGGTTTGTACGACGGAACAATAGCAATTTATTCGTTTAATTTAACTACGGCAGAAAAACCGGTTTTGGAAGAAACAATCGATATGCAAAATCCGATGATATCTCAAATAATACTTTCCGATAATAAACTTTATGCTATATCAAACAAAATAATTTCAAACCGAACAAAATCTATTAAGTTTGAAAATGAAATAAAAAAAGTTATACTTACCAACAATAAAAACGGTAACGATTTATTTGTGGTGCTTACAAATAAAAATAATTTTTATATCATAAAAGATTTTTCCATACTATATCGGTTTAAAGTTCAAACCCGCGTTAAACTAAATAATTTTTCACTTGCCGATATAAAACAAGACGGTGAAAATTATATTCTTTTCAATCTTGGTAATAAATTAAATGCGGTAAATATTAAAGGTTATATGGCAGAACATTTTCCTGTAGAACAAAACGATGTTTCGGAATTTTTATCTTATCCGATGATTGCCGATATTGATAATGATGATAATCCCGATATAATTTCTACCACCGAAAACGGTTTGATATTTGCATATTCCGGGTTGGACGCAAGCTTATTGCAAGGTTTTCCTATTTCAATCGGTAGCGGTTTTAACGGTGCTCAAACAATAATTAAAAGAGAAAATGATTTATTGTTTACAAGCCTAACCGATGATAATACATTTTTTACATGGAGTATAAAATCCAACGGTAAAGTTGTTTGGGGAAACGAATTTGGGAATAACCGTAATAATGCTTATGTAAAAGGTTCAACGAAAAAAAATATCATAACAAATTTTTTTCCGAAAGAGAAAACATATAATTGGCCTAACCCGGTATATGGTAACCAAACTTTTATAAGAACTTACGTTGCGGAAAATTCCAAAATAACAATTCGTATTTTCGATTTGTCTGGCGACTTGGTTGATAAACTTGAGTATAATGCAACTGGTGGTCTGGATAACGAAATAGCTTGGGATGTTAGTAATGTTCAAAGCGGAGCTTACTTTGCTAAAATTGAAGTTAAAGCTAATTCCGGTAAAACAGATAACAAAATAATTAAAATTGCAATAGTAAAATAATATCACCGAAAAAATTCTTGTTTCTTTTATGAAAAAAATTATTTTCTTACTTACACTCCTATTAATTGAAACCAAAATAATTTATGCACAATTAGATAGTTACGATCCCGAATTTAACTGGTTTACATTAAAAGGAAAACATATTTATGTGCATTATCACGAAGAAACCGAACGCACGGCAAGAACAGTTCTTAAAATAGCCGAAGAAGTTTGGGGACCAATTACAAGACTATACCAATATGAACCCGACATTGTACATTTTGTAATAAAAGATATTGATGATTATTCAAACGGTGCCACATATTTTTTTGATAACAAAATAGAAATTTGGTCTTCATCTTTGGATTTTGATTTACGCGGAACTCATAATTGGTTGCGTAATGTTATTTCACACGAATTTACGCACATGGTACAAATACAAGCATCAATGAAAATAGGAAGAGCAACACCGGCAATATACTTACAATATTTAAACTACGAAGATAAAAGACGTCCCGATATTCTTTACGGATTTCCTAATTTTATTGCCTCATATCCGTTGGCATCTATTAACATTCCGGCTTGGTTTGCCGAAGGAACGGCACAATATATGAGAAGGGAATTTAATTATGATAATTGGGATTCGCATCGCGATATGATTTTACGATTGTACGCAATTAAAAACAAAATGCTTACTTGGAATCAAATGGGTATTTTTAGCAAAACAAGCTTGGGTAACGAATCTGTTTATAATTCCGGTTTTGCTCTTACTCGCTATATAGCACAAAAATACGGCGAAGATAAATTAAGGAAAATTTCCTACAAACTTGGTAAGCTTACAAATTTTACCATTGATGCCGCCTTTGAAGATGTGCTTGGTAAAAACGGTAATGAAATTTATAACCAGTGGAGTTCCTTTATAAAGAAAGATTATAAAAAAAGAATAAAATTCGTACAAGAAAATTTAATACAAGGAAAACAACTTGTTAAAAAAGGATTCGGAAATTTTTATCCTATTGCATCACCCGATGATAAAAGCATTTATTTTATTTCCAATATAGGCGGTGATTATTTTTCAACTTCGGGAATATTTAAGATTGATTCTGCAAATCAATCACCCGAATCCGTTAAACAAGGTATCCGATCAACTTTTAATTTTATTAAAGGAACCAATAAAATAATATATGCCAAACTAAGTGAAGAAAATCCTAAGTGGAGAAAAGTACATGATCTTTATATTTACGATTTGGACAAAGACGAAGAAACAAGAATAACATTCGGTTTGCGTGCAAACAATCCCAATGTTTCTCACGATGGAAAAAAAATAGTTTTTGTTTTTCAACAAGACGGAACTTCCAATTTGGGTACGGTTGATATTGACGGAAAGAATTTTAAAAGATTAACTTTTTATGAAACGGGTGAACAAGTTTACAATCCTAAATTTTCACCCGGCGATAGTTTAATTATATTCGGCTACTCCTATCATCAAGGAAGAGATATTGCTTCAATAAAAATTGACGGTTCCGATAAAAAATTTATAATGAATACTCCGTTCGACGAACGCAATCCTACTTTTGATAATGAAGGTAACATAATTTATTCATCCGATAAAACCGGAATCTTTAACATTTATAAATTTAATATTAAAACAAAAAAATCCGTTCAACTTACAAATGTAGTTGGCGGTGCTTTTATGCCTTACGTAAAAAATAATGGTAACATTATTTATGCCGGTTATACGGTTTCCGGTTATAAAATATTTGAAATAAATAAAAAAGAAACTGAAAAAGTTAATCCGCAAAAAAAATATATTATAAGAAAAAATCCGCCGTTGGATCTTGTTAAAAGTAACGGAGATTTAACAAAGAAAGAAATAAGCAGACTTAAAAATTTTAACGACTATAAACTACCGAACATACAAAGAGAAAAATACTCCGGTGAATTTACGAATTTAACTATATTGCCGTTTATCCGTTATGACAATTATAACACATCAAAAAATTTTTTTGATAAAATTAAACCCGGCGTTTATCTTGGTTCTACCGATATGCTTAACAGATATTCGTTATTTGCCGGAGGTTCAATAAACAAAAGAATGGAACGAGATTTGTTTTTATCTTTCTTCTACAGAAACAAAGTTCCTTTACTTTTTAGTCTCGGTTTAAAACCGGTAATTTCGTTGGATTTATTTTCCATTAGCAGAAAGTCTGATGTTGATATTAAATTCGGTGTTGATAATACTACCGATCCGCCGACTTATGAAAATATAGTAAATACAAATGTAACATATAATTTATTTGAAGTTGATTTGGCGGCAAAGCATAAAATTTTTTCCTCAAAAAATCATATTGAATTCAGATTTATTTATAGTCAATATTCCGCAAGCATCGGTAGTTTTATTTTCCCAAACTCTAATGTGTTATATCCAAGCAGTAGCGATGAATATTTTATCGGAAGAAATTTACAATTAAAATATACTTATAAATCATTAGCTCCTACAATTGATAGAGACATAAATCCCGTTGGAACAGACATTGAATTTAAGTATAATTATGAATTAAATAAATATAATCCGGAAAGTGAATACGAAGCAAAAAACGGTGCATTGGTACCGGTTTACAAAAATTTTAATTTTCATCGTTTGGAATTAAACATAAGAAAATATTTTCCGGTCTTTAACAATCATACGCTTTCGGCAAGGTTTAGAGCGGGAACAATTTTAGGTACCAAAGTTCCCGATTTCTTTGATTTTTATCTCGGCGGTTTGATTGGTATGAAAGGCTTTCCGTTTTATGCAATTAGCGGTAACGAACTTATTTGGTTAAATTTAACATACAGAATTCCGGTATTTAAAAACATAGATTACCGTTTAGGACATTTATATTTCGATAAACTTTTCTTTTCGGTAAGCGGAGATTTCGGAAATGCTTGGACAGAAGGTTTTCCAAAATTAAATGATTTCAAAAAAGGTATAGGTGCCGAACTAAGATTAAAGATGATATCTTTTTATATGTTTCCGACAAGTTTATTTTTCAATGCTTCCTATTCGTTCGATAAATATCAAAAAACCATAAGAGGCGAAACCGTTAATTATGGTAAAGAATGGAAATTCTATGGCGGAATACTTTTTGATTTTTCTTTTTAGAGGGATAAAAATGAACAAAACAATTTTAATTTTATTGCTTAACATTTCGGTTTTATTATCGCAACAAACAAAGAAAAAATATTTAACCGGCTCGTTAAAAAACGATACACAATTTATACTAAACAAAAATAAATATTCTCCGGAAAAATTTGATTCTGATGTTTATAGCCATAAAAAGAAAATTCCACTCGAAGCCGGTTCCTATTCGTTTTTATTACCCGGCATCGGACAACTTTACAATCACGATTATTTACTTGCCGGTGCATTCTTGGGTGTAGAAGCCGTTGCCGTTGCTTTAACAATTATTTATAATAACAAAGGCGATAATCAAACACAATTTTTTGAAAATTATGCAAATCAACATTGGAGTGCTGTTCGTTATGCAAAGTGGACCTTCAAACATTTGGAAAAACTTAATCCGGAAATTAATCAAGACCGAGTAAATTACTACAACCAAAATTTAATTGTTAATAATAAAGTTAATTGGGATGTACTTAACGAATTGGAAAACGAAGTCAGTCAATCACCAGGTGGACAGTATTATTCGCATCGTCTTGCTCCTTATGGTGATCAGCAATATTATGAAATGATTGGAAAATATACGCAGTTCAATGTCGGCTGGGATCAATTCGGTGATGAAAATACCGATTTTACTTTTGGTGTAGATTCGGTTATTCCGCAATTCAAGTATTATTCGAAACAACGCGGCAAAGCAAACGATTATTACAACGGAGCAAAGTGGGCTGTTATAACAATTGTTACCAATCATTTTATAAGTGCGTTGGAAGCAGCTTGGGGTGCAAGCAGATTTAATAAAAAATTAAAAATGAATATTTCGGTGCAAAAAGAAACAATTGGTTTTTATACCGATTATTATCCCAGATTAAATATTAAAATGAATTTTTGATAAAAAATTTGGGTTTTTGTACATGGGTAATTTTATAAAATATACTAAAAACAAAATAATTTTCGTGAAAAGAGAAATTAAAATTTGTCATTCTGAATTCGCTGTGGCGAATGAAGAATCTTAATGCCACTCGAAATAGAGATCTTTGGCTCCGCTCAAGTACGACAAAATAATGTTTTGCTTTGTGAGAGTTTTGTGAACAAAGATTTCTTTTAATTCATAACTTTTAATTTTTAACTTTGGACTAACAATGCCAATACCTTTAGTTGTAATTGTCGGAAGACCTA
>JALSTL010000100.1 GCA_026983755.1 Melioribacteraceae bacterium
GGAGTTTGTAAGATAGAAATGTTGTGGAAATGTTTCCAAAGTTTTATTTAGAATTATAATAGATTAAGTTTTGATTAAAAATTATTTTTGGGAAAGAAAATGAAGATTTCAAACGAAGAAAAAATTTTGTTACTCGGTTCACTCTTTCATGATATAGGAAAATTCCAACAAAGATGCGGAGTTAAAACAACAACAAAACATCAAGTACTTGGGGGTGAATTTGTTGATGAATTTAAAGATGAATTTTTAAGAATTGTTGATAATGATGAAGCCAACGTGCAAAAAATTAAAAATATTATTACAAATCATCATAATAAAAATGCTGAAGGATTAACTCAAGCTTGCAGAACGGCAGACCATTTATCGGCTAGTGAAAGAGTTGGTTTTGATGAAGAAGACGAGTGGAAAGATAAATGGAGTCATAAATATTTATCCTCTCTCTTTTCAAAAATTTATTTGAACAATAAAGATGGGAAACAACAAAGATACTATCAACACCAAGTATTAACAAAAGACAATTATAAAATTCTTATACCGGAATTTACCGAAGAGAAAGATTTAAAAGAAGATAGATATAATTATCAAACAGATATTTGGAATAGCTTTACTGAACAGTTAAAAGCAGTTTTTAATTTTTATGAAGAGGAAAGTGATTTCAGTACTTTTATAAATTTATTACTAATACTTTTTGAAAAATATATGTGGTGCATTCCAGATTTTACCGGAAGCACAAATACTGATATTTCACTTTATAATCACTTAAAAGATGTTGCGGGAATTTCTCATGCTATTTATAAATCGGATAATGAAGGAACAAAACTGAATTTAATAATTGGAGATTTACCCGGTATTCAAAAATATATTTTTAACGTTGCTTACAAAAAACCGGCAAAAGTTTTACGCGGACGCTCGATTTTTGTTCAAATTTTAACACGTCAATTTGCAACAATTATTTTAAACGAATTAGGTTTGACCGATGCAAACTTAATTATGCTTGCCGGCGGTAAGTTTTATATTCTTGCACAAAACTCAAATGATTTTAAAGAAAAATTTGACAAAGCAAAAGATGATATTGAACATATTTTAATTAAGAATTTTAATTATCAACTTAGCTTTTCTGCCGCTTATGAAACGTTCGATTACAAATTGCTAATGGAAAAAGACAAAGAAAAAAGAAGAACTTTTGGAGATGTAATTGATAAAGCTTCTTATAACTTATTGTTAAAGAGAAATCAGCAGTTTGAGAATATACTTTTTGAGAAAGATGATTTTGATGAAAATCAATTTATTTTAACCGATAGATATATTGAGCCGAATAAAGAATCAGATTCTAATAGTATTAAATGTGCTGTTACCGGTTTTCCGATAAGGAGAGGTTTTGATAAAAAAATGCCGGATTCCGAAAACAATGAACTGGTTGATAGACAAGTTTTTAATGAAATTAAAATTGGAACCGAAGCACCGCAATCCAATGTTGTTGTTGTATTTGATAATGAATATTCCACTGTAAAAAAAGTAAAAACAATTAAAAATTATAAACCGGAAAAAGATGATATAAGAATTCTATTAAATCCCGATTTGGATGAACTAATTGAAAAGAAAAACATTAAAAAAGATATTTTAAGAAATACACAAATAATTGAAGTTGCAAATTATTCTACTTGGGACGAAAAAGAAAATCACGTTATGGATTTTGAAGATATTGAAGATAAAAACAACGGAGCTAAATATTTAACTTTAATAAAAGGTGATATTGATAATCTTGGTTTAATAATGTCATCCGGTTTGGTTGATGATGATAATGATTATACGGCAATTTCCAGAACAACAACACTAAGCAATCACTTAAAATATTTCTTTAGTTTTTCTCTTAACGGTTTTCTTAAAGATTGGAACGAGGGAAAAATAAAATCCGAATTTGATGGCAATACTACCGATCAAAAAGTCTATACGGTATTTGCCGGCGGTGACGATTTAATGTTAATTTCTCCGCAAAGTTCATCCTTGAAATTGCTTTACGAATTAAACAAAACATTTAATGATTTTGTTTGCGAAAATCCGGAAGTTCATATCAGTTATTCATTAACAAACTTTAAGCACAATACACCAATTAGAATTGTTGCCGATATGGCGGAAGAAAACCAAAGTGAAGTTAAAAATTATTTTAAATCAAAAAACATTATTGAAAAGTTAAATAGTGAAGTTGATATTTTCCATGCTGAAAAAGATAAAGCGGGGACATTACTTTTTAATACAAATATTAAAAATGAATTACAAAATGATTTGCTTAAATACAGAAAAAATTTAATTGGTTGGGAAAAAGATGAAAACAATAAAGTTACCCAAGGAGTATTTAGAAACTTACTTTACTTTTCCAAAATAATGAAAGACTTTAATGAAAATCATGATACTCGTTTGTTAATGTGGCATCCGAAATTAAATTATATGATAAACAGATTGTTAAAAGATAAAAGCGGAAAATATCAAAATGAAGAAGTTGAAATATTTTTTAATAATGCATTAAAAATAAATAAAGAAAATGAACCGGAAGCAGAGCTTCTTGAAAAATTATTATATCCGGTTGTTTGCGAAGCAATTTACGGAACTAGAAATTATAAAGGAGAATAGATTATG
>JALSTL010000101.1 GCA_026983755.1 Melioribacteraceae bacterium
TTTTCAGCATCGGAAATTCTTCCTGCTCCGGTAGTTCCAAGTACAATTGATTGCAAATCCATAACGGAAATATTTTGATTTTTCACAGTTGTTTTAACAAGCTCAACAATTGTTTCGGCAACTTTTTCTGTTCCTATAGTTAAAAAATGGGAAGGTCCGGATTGGGTTTTAAATTGTATATTCAAGTTTTCGTCGGTAAGAACACATTTTGTTTTTGTGCCGCCGCCATCAATACCAATATAAAAATTCATGTGATTTATTTCGATAATTAAACAAATAACAAGTTACAAAAAAATAGAAAATTATAGTATAAAGATTTATAGAGTTTAGGTTGTTAAATGCATAATATTTATATCATTTATAACTGCTAACGGATTTGAATCTTAAATATTAAAACCGTATATTTACATGTTAACAATTATGAAGATATTAAAATTCTACACGGTTAAAGCGAATAAAAAAAATTTTTCAGTAATAACAAATAAAATTAAAACCAGAAATGCACTTCAAAAAAAATGAAGTGCATTTTTTTTACATGTTAGCAGAAGAAATAATAACACATATTGAAAATTGGGCACCGCCCGAAATTGCTTGGAGTAAAGATAATGTCGGGCTCCAGCTTGGTTCGGCTAAAACTAAAATTTCCAATATTCTTTTATGCTTGGAATTATCAGAAAAAGTTTTAGACGAAGCTATTAAGAAAAACTGCAACTTTATATTTACTCACCATCCTTTTATATTTAATCCTATTACAAAAATCAATACTACCGATAACAACAAAGGTAAATTGATAGCAAAGCTAATTAAAAACAACATAACTTTATTTTCCGCACATACAAATTTAGATTATACAAAAAACGGTGTAAGTTTTGAACTTGCAAAAACTTTAGGATTAAAAAATATTGATTTTTTACACAATCACAGCAACAATCAAGTTAAAGTTGTTGTGTTTATTCCCGAAAACAACTTAGAAAAAGTATCGGTAGCTATTTTCAATGCCGGTGGCGGAATAATTGGCGAATATAAAAAGTGCAGTTTTAGTAACAGCGGTATCGGAACATTTGAAGGTTCCGAAAATAGCAATCCCGTTATAGGTAAAAGAAATAATCTTGAAAAAGTAAAAGAAGTAAGGTTTGAGGTTTTAGTTAATTCTTGGATGTTAAACAACGTTATTGATGCCATAAAAAAAACACATCCTTACGAAGAACCGGCTTTTGATATAATTCCCGTTAAAAACGAAAACAATAATTTTGGTGCCGGAGCTATAGGAACATTGAAACAACCAATGAATAAAAATGAATTTTTATCTCATGTTTGTTCGAAACTTAAAACAAATAATCTTAGATATGCAAACGGAGCAAAAAACAAAATTAAAACCGTAGCTGTGTGTGGCGGCAGTTGTGCCGATTTATTAAATATTGCTATAAATAAAAAAGCAGATGCATTTATTACTGCCGATATAAAATATCATACGTTTCAAGAAGGTGAAAATAAAATATTATTTATAGATGCCGGACATTATGAAACGGAAATTCATTCTCTCGATGTTGTGAAAAAGAAAATAGAAAATTTAATTGAAAAAAAAGCTGAACCGGTAAAAGTTTTTAAATATTCCGGTTCAACAAATCCTATAAAGTTTTTTAATAAAAAAAGGAGTTGATAAATTGATTAACCGACTATCCGCACTATTTGAACTACAACAAATAGACGATGAATTGGATTTGCTGGAAGAACTGCGTGGCGATCTTCCCTTAGCCGTAAACGAATTGAATTCGGAAATCCAAATTATTAAAGAAACAATTGCGTCAAAAGAAAATGATAAAAAAGATGCTTTTGATACAATTAAATCCAACGAAGAAGAAATTGAACTTTTATCTGCAAATCTAAAAAAATTTAAAGATCAACTGTTCCAGGTTAGAAATAACAAAGAGTATGATGCTTTAAATAAAGAAATTGAGCATTCGGAACAAAAAATTGAGACTCTTAAAAAAGAAAATAAAGATTTGGAAAATAAAATTCAGCAGTTAAAAATAGATATTGAAGAGGTTGATCCCAGATTGAAAGAATTGGAAGCCGAAGTAAACGAAAAAGAAAAGGAACTTCAGGAAATAATTAAAGAAAACGAAAAAGAAGAAATAAAATTACAAAAAAAGCGAGAGGACATTGCTTCTAAAATTAAAAAAGCAGATTTGAATACTTATATGAGAATTAGAAAAGCGTGCGGCGGTAAAGCGGTTGCAACTGTTTCCCGCGGAGCTTGTACAGGTTGCCATAATGTTGTTCCTCCGCAGCGTCAGTTAGAAATACGTGCAAATAAAAGACTCTTTACGTGTGAATCTTGCGGCAGGCTTTTAATTTCTTCTGCAGTTGTTGACGAAATTTCAACCGAATCTTAGTATTACTGTTGAATAAAATATTATCTGATAAAACGGGTGAAATATGTTTTGCTTTCCGGTTCAAAAAAAAATTTTTTTTTGTAAGGGAAAAAGTAAAAGCTTTTTCCCTTTTTAACGGGAACTCGGTTCAACCCAAGCTCCGTTTTCTTTTATTATTTCTATCAATTCATCAACGGCATTTTTTGCAGG
>JALSTL010000102.1 GCA_026983755.1 Melioribacteraceae bacterium
AAAAGAAAATTTAAGTTCATCTTCGTTTAGTGATATATTTTTAGAGACTTCAATCATGTAAAATTTAAATATTTTCTTTTTAGTTATTTAATTCAAAATAAAAGAAAAATAGAGTGAGAGGCAAACAATTATTTGAGTATTGTTGTTTGTATGAAAAAAAAGTTTGAATAAAAATTTAAGTAAATAAAATTATAAGAAATATTCCAGATTATAAATGATGTTTTTAATGATATGTAAAATTTTTGTTAAGTTTTCATTTGTTAAGCGGATTCTTTTTTCAGAAAACAAACTATTTTGTATTCCCAATATTTTTAAAGATTTCTTTATTTCGTTTAGTTGATAATTTTCAAAAAGCCCACCATAGCTGTGAATAATTACATTCCTAATTTTATAAATATGTGTAAATTCCTCCCAATTATTAATTTTGCCGAAATCAATGCCAAGCGTTTTTACTATATAAGTTTTTAATTTGTTTATTCCATTACCTTTTATATCAGAAATTTTAAATACATTATTTTTTTCCCCTTTTTCAGCTATTTCATATAATAATGCTTCAACTAACGAACATAAGCCAACAAGCATGTAACTATATCTATTGCTTCTGGCTAAACCCAAATGAGTTAAATTATCTTTTTTATTAAAAGGAGTTTGTTCTTCTTTCTTAAGTCTATTTAATTCATATTTATAGGACTCAATTTCATGTAAATATATGTTCATAGTGTTTTAAGTGATAACAGTGATATTAAGTAAGTAAATAACTACTGAATTTTTACACATAATTAAAGTATAAATAAATTAAATATATATTTTTTTCCATTGTTTTTTAATTCAAGTTTCTTTTATTTATGAATTAAGAATTTGAGATTATATCTTTCATTTCAAAAATTTGCATTTAGTTTTAAAATAAAGGGAAAATAAACTATAATCCGCATTATAAACACTTAAAAAAACGGGGGAATTGACTAAATTTTTTAATTAAAAAAATTGCGATAAAAATGTTTTAATTGATTCATATCACATTAAACCAAAAAAATGTTAACTATACTTGGGTTGTTTTTAAAAAAGATAATTCTATTAACAAAAAAAAGTAACAAAAGAAGGTTACTTTACTATTATTATATGGAGGAAAAATGAAAATAGGGAAAAAACTATTACTTCTATTTATATTGGTATTCTTTTCCGCTACAATATTCGGGCAAGATACTTTATCGCTAACACACGTTGCCGGAGATTTATCCGTTACAATGTATAACGAAGGTTCTATAGGTACTTATGCAAAAGGTAACGGAGCTTTACCGGGTATTACTTGGAAAGGGGAAAACGGTCTTTGGTTTGGCGGTTTAATTTTTGCATCAAAAAAAATTGGCGAAGTGCATGGAATGGTTGGAAGCTTTCGTTGGATTGATAATACGGAACAATTTGTAAAAGATATAGAATTTGTTAAAAGTGATTTTAAAAAAGGATTTAGCACAGATGCAAATTTTAATCAAATATCAAAAGCTACTTTAAACGATAGCGGTGCCGTTCAACCTTATGGAGTGGAAATACTTCAAAATACTTATTCGAATACGGCAGATAAATTTGTTTTTATTCGCTACGGTTATATTAACAAAACCTCTAAAACAATTAATGATTTTTATGCAGGTATTTTTATAGATTGGGATATTCTACCGGATGCGAGTTCAAATTTAGGCGGATTTGATGAAGGTACAAACCTTGTGTATATGCATAGTAGCGATTCTAAAAGCAAGTATTTTGGCGTTGCTTGTCTTAATACTTTAAGCGGTTTCAGTATTTCGGATTTTAATCCTACATCCGTTATGCAAGCAAGAAAGGAATTGTTTAAATATTTAACAACAAAAGGTACCAACGTAACAAAAGCCGCAGAATACAGATCCTACCAAGGTGTTAAAATAGGAGATTTAACCCCCGGTGATACCGTATGGGCAACGTTTGCAATTGTTGCGGGCGATAATTTAAATGAAATTAAAGCCAACGCCACGGCAGCAAAAAATAAAGCTACACAAGTGGGATTTCTAAATGTTGTTGGTGTAGAAAAAGAAGCTCAACTACCTAACAAATTTTATGTAAAACAAAACTATCCCAATCCGTTTAATCCGACAACTAAAATAACTTTCGGATTAGCCAAAAAATCCAATGTGGATTTAAGAGTTTATGATATGTTGGGAAGAGAAGTAGCAGTTTTAATAAACAATGAATTACTTAGTGCCGGTTCTTACAGTTCCGAATTCAATGCTTTTAATTTAGCCAGTGGAACATATATCTATACTCTAAAAACAAATAGTCAAATAATTAGCAAAAAAATGTTGTTATTAAAATAAAATAATTTATCTGCGGTTAATTCGGGAATGAAACATCCGATTGACCGCAGAATTTGTTTTAAATTCTTCTCTATTATTCATCATTTTACAGATAACCTTTTATAAATCTATTCATTTTCTTAATACAATTGTAATTTATTACTTCAATTCAATTGGAAATGTTACAAAACAAAAAAATATGGTTTGTAAAAACGATTATAAATCCTTATATTTCTAAGCTCAAATTTAATAGGTAAGGAAATGAAAAAAGATATTCATCCAAAATATCAAGAATGTCATGTAACTTGTGTTTGTGGCAATACATTTACAACCAGATCAACTGTTAGCGAAATTAAATTGGAAATTTGTTCGGAATGCCATCCGTTTTTTACCGGAAAACAAAAATTAGTGGATTCTACCGGTAGAGTTGAAAGATTTAATAAAAAATACGGTATAAAAAAATAAATAAAAGCTATCTCAATTAAGTTTTCATTTGAGAAAGTTTTAATTCTCACCTCAATTATATTTGCTGCAATTTTCTTTATGTTTTTTTATAAAATCTTTTTGTTAAATTTATTGCCATAAAAAATACTTTCATAAGAAACTTCTGTTTAGGACCGTATGCAAAATAGAAAAGACAATTCCGGATTAAATTTGTACAACGGAGTTCGCGGATTAGCTGTAAAAATTCTTAACCGTATCGATAGAACAGATGCATATTTGGATAAATTATTAGAAATAGAGTTAAAAACCTCTGAATTGAGCAGCGAAGATAAATCACTTCTTTTTGAAATTGTTCATGGTGTAATTCGTTGGTTAGGAAGAATAGATTGGATTCTTAACGGTTTTTATAAAGGTCAATTTTCAAAATGCATTCCAAATGTTAAAAATTCTATGCGTGTTGCTCTTTATCAAATTCTTTTTTTGGAAAAAATACCTCATTATGCCGCTGTAAATGAATCTGTAGAATTTGTAAAAAAATTACAAGGGGAAAAATCGGCAAACTTAACAAATGCCGTACTTAGAAACATTATAAGAAACCGCAATTCAATTAGATATCCCGATGAAAATGAAGATACGATAAACTACTTAAGTGCATATTATTCTCATCCTTACTGGTTAGTTAAAAGATGGCTTAAAAGGTTCGGGAAAAAATTTACCGAAGAATTATTAATTGCAAATAACAAACGTCCAAAACATACCTTAAGAATTAATAAGCTTAAAACAAACTTACAAGAAATGAAAAACTTATTAAACGAAGTAGGCCTAAGTTTTACCGAAGGAAAATATATAAAAGATTATTTGCAACTTAGTTCAATTACAAATATTACAAATTGGGAATATTTTAAAAAAGGATATTTCTCTTTACAAGATGAAAGTACCGGATTTCCATGTATCCTTTTGGATGCCAAACCGGGAATGAAAGTATTGGATTTATGTGCCGCTCCCGGCGGAAAAACTTCATTTATTGCCGATGCTATGCAAAACAAAGGCGAAATAATTGCTTTAGATAAATTTGAAAGCAGAATACATTTGTTTAATAAAAATATCGAACGTCTTGGTATTACCAATGTAAAAACCATTGCCAAAGATGCATTGGATTTTAATGAAAAAGGCTTCGATAGAATTTTAGCCGATGTTCCTTGTACGGGTTTTGGAACATTAACTAAAAAACCAGATATTAAATGGAAAAAAGATTTAAGTGATATAAGAAAATTATCCAGACTTCAATTAAAGTTATTAACCAAAGCTTCGGAACTTGTAAAAGTTAACGGTATTATTGTTTATAGCACTTGTACAATTGAACCGGAAGAGAATATTGAAGTGGTAAAAAAATTCTTGAACAAACATTCCAATTTTGAATTGCTAAATGTTAAAGAAGAAGTTGATTCATCCGTATTAGACGAAAACGGATGTGTACAAACTTATCCGAATATACATAATTTTGACGGAGCTTTTGCCGCAAAAATAATTAGAAAATCTTAATGGAAAATAAATGAAATGAGCAACGCAATATTAAACGAATTTTCGGATGAATTAAAAAATATCCGAAAAAAAAAGAAAATTACGTTAGAACAAATTTCTAATAGAACCAGAATTGATATTAAATACCTCGAAGCAATCGAATCCGGAAATTTTTCCGTTATGCCTGATGTTTATATTAGAGCATTCCTTAAAGAATATGCGGAATTTATTGGTCTTGATGCCGATGAAACCATGCAAAAATACAAACTTGCACAAAGCGGAAAACTATACAATGAACCTCAAGAAAACATTAAAGAAACTCTTGATATACCGAAAACGGAAAACCAACAACCTACATTTGTTTCCGAAGATTTGGAAAAACCACCCCTCCCGGATGAAAACAAAACCACGCCTATTTTATATTATATTTTTACATCCGTTATTTTACTAATATTTATTTACTTCATTTATTATTCCTTCCTAAAAGATAAATCCGTTGAAAATATAAAAGAAAAGCCCTTTGCTCAAGTTCTTAAAGTACATGAAGAACAAAATGTAAACGAAACAAAAAATACTATTAAGAATAAGAATTCAAATAAAATTGACCCCGATAAAATTGTATCCAAATCTGTAGAAAGTTTAAACAACGCTACAATATCTGATATTATGAACAATAGAATGGTTCCGGAAAATATACAACAAAATAAATTAAAATTAACAATTATAGGATTGGAAAAATCTTGGATGCGTGTGGTAGTTGATAATAAACAAAACAATGAGTTTATTATTGATGAAGGAATTAGAAAAAGTTTATATGGTAATAAACAATTTTATTTACATATAGGAAATTCGGCTGGAGTACAAATATTTTTAAACGGAAAAGAACTCAACTTTAAAAAAAACGAAGGAAGAGTTAGAAAGTTTATTATTACCCGAAACGGTATTAAATACTTAAAAAGAAAAACAATTCAACCAAATGAATACTAATGTTGAACAAAAATTAAACGAATTAAAAAAGAAAATACGAGAATACGATTATCATTACTACGTTCTTGCGGAAAGTAAAATACCGGATTATGAATATGATAAATTACTAAAAGAATTGGAACTGTTAGAAAAGGAGCATCCGGAACTTATTACACCCGATTCTCCAACTCAAAGAGTTGGTTCGGATTTAACAAAGGAATTTCTTCCCGTAGAACATAAAATTCCAATGCTTAGTTTGGCTAATTCTTATAACAGAAATGACCTTCTGGATTTTGACAAAAGAATTAAAAATTTATTAAATATAACGGAAAATATTGAATATGTTACGGAGTTAAAAATAGACGGAGTTTCTATTAGTTTATTGTATGAAAACAGCCAACTAAAACGTGCCGCTACAAGAGGCGATGGCTTTACGGGAGAAGATGTTACAAACAACATTAAAACCATAAGATCAATTCCTTTAAGTGTAAAAACGGATTCGCCCTTAACTTTTGAAGTTAGAGGTGAAGTATATATGGAAATTGAACAATTTAAAAAATTAAATAAACAAAGAGAAACAAAAGGATTAAAATTATTTGCTAATCCGCGTAACTCAACGGCCGGCACAATAAAACTTCAGGACCCCAAAATTGTAAACAAAAGACCTTTGGATATTTTTACATATTACTTTAATTCGGAACAATTGAAATTTAAAACACATTTCGAAAATTTGAATTACTTGGAAAAACTAAATTTTAAAGTTAATTCACACTATAAAATATGTAAAACTATAAATGAAGTACTTGAATATTGCGAACATTGGGAAACAAAACGCAATGATTTACCGTACGAAATAGATGGAATAGTTGTTAAAGTTAATAATATCGGTTACCAAAACAAATTGGGCAACGTTGCAAAATCACCGAGATGGGCAATAGCTTATAAATTCAAAGCCCGACAAATAATAACCAAACTTAAAAAAATAACTTGGCAGGTTGGCAGAACAGGTGCAGTAACGCCTGTAGCGGAATTAAAGCCTGTTTTTTTAGCCGGCTCAACTATTAGCAGAGCAACTTTGCACAATAAAGATGAAATTAAACGTAAAGATATAAGAGAAGGTGATTATGTTATAATTGAAAAAGGTGGAGACGTAATACCTAAAGTAGTTAAAGTTGTTCTCCAAAAAAGAAACAATAATTCCAAAGAAGTAATAATTCCAACAACATGTCCCGTATGCGGGGAAAAACTCTTTCAACCGGAAGACGAAGTGGCAATTTATTGCACTAATAATTTATGTTCCGCACAAATTAAAGGAAGAATTGAACATTTCGCTTCCAGAGGTGCAATGGATATTGAAGGATTGGGCGAATCCTTAGTAAGTTTGTTTGTTGATATGAAATTACTTAAATCCGTTTCCGATATATATGAACTTAAAAACATAAAGAACAAGTTAATCAATATTGAAAGACTTGGAGAAAAAAGTGTAAATAATCTTTTGGAAGCAATTGAAAAGAGCAAACAACAACCCTTCGAAAAAGTTTTGTTTGCCTTAGGAATTAGGTTTGTTGGTTCAGGCGTTGCAAAAAAACTTGTTAAAGAATTAAAAAATATTGATAATATTATAAATGCTTCTAAAGAAGAAATAGAAAAAATTCCGGAAATCGGACCGAGTATAGCACAAAGCTTAAAAGATTATTTTTCTAAAAGTGAAAATTTAGAAATTATAGAAAAATTAAAAAATGCCGGATTAAAATTTGAAATTGAACATAAAAAAAATGAAAGTAATACATTGGCAAATACAATATTTGTATTAACCGGAACACTTGATAATTATAGTAGAGAAAAAGCTAAAGCGGAAATAGAAAAAAGAGGAGGTAAAGTTTCATCATCCGTAAGTACAAAAACTACTTATGTATTGGCAGGTGCAAAACCGGGTTCTAAAATTGACAAAGCAAAAAAATTAAATGTAAAAATTATAAACGAAACCGAATTTGAAAACTTACTGAGGTAAAAAATAATTGTTCGATAAATTAAAAATAAAAATAGGTTATTATCTTTTTCGGAAAAAAATGATTAAACCTCATGAAGAAAAAAAATTTAACAAATTTATATCCGAAGCAAAAGATTATTTAATTATTTTTCCAACTAATGATATTGATTTTCATAACGGGATTAATATTGCAAAATATTTTATTATGGAGAAAAAAAACGTAACGATTTTTATTCGTGATATTAAAAGAAATTCAATAGTTTTAACTAACGATTTTAAAACTATCGAATATGGAATTGACGATATATCTAAATTCGGTTTGCCTAATAAAAAACTGAAAGCTGAATTGCAAAAATATGATTTTGATATTTTAATAGATTTGGAACGGGAAGAAAATTTATTCATAAACGGAATAATAAGTTTGGCAAAAGCAAAATATAAAGTTGGTTTTAAAAAATCCGGTACGGATAAATTACATAACTTTCAAATAATTAATTCCAGATTAAATTCTGAAATATCTTATAGAAATTTGTTAAATTCGTTAAGAATGTTTTAGTAACTTTATAATTACAAAAAGAAAAATAATATTTGTACGCAACATGAATGAAAACATAAATTTTGAATTTAAAAAAGAAGACGGAATAGCAATTTTCAAATTAAAAGAAAAATCGTTCGATGCCTCAATAGCCGGATTGGTAAAAGCAGAACTTACAATTCTTTTAACTGCGGAAGACATTAACAAACTGATTTTTGATTTGGAAGAAGTAGAATATTGTGATAGTTCCGGCTTAAGTGCAATATTACTTTCCTTTAGAATTTTACAAACCAACAATGGTCATATCAGATTAGCTTCGCCTCAAAAAAGCGTAAGAACACTAATTGAAATTTCGCAATTAAACCGTGTTCTACCGATAAAAAAAACTGTAAAAGATGCAATTGAAGAATTAAAAAACATATAGGATAAAATTGTGGACAGAACTTTAGATTATGCAATAATTATATTCTTTTTAGTCGGAGTGGCATTATTCGGAGTTTTCAAAGGTGGTAAACAAAATTCCGCCGAAGATTATTTCCTCGGTTCAAAATCCGTTCCTTGGTGGGCGGTTTGTTTTTCTATTGTTGCCGCAGAAACAAGCACCTTAACATTTATTTCCATACCGGGCTTGGCATATTTAACAAATCTTAATTTTTTACAAGTAACATTCGGATATTTGATAGGAAGAATAATTATAGCAAAGTATTTTCTTCCCGCTTATTTTTCCGGAGAATTAAATACAGCTTATTCTTATTTAGAAAATAGATTCGGCCATAAAACCAGATCTTTTGCTTCGGTAGTATTTTTATTTACACGTACAGCAGCTGACGGAGTTAGACTTTTTGCTACTGCAATTCCGCTAAAACTTATGTTGGGAATTGATTATCCGACAGCAATAATAATAATAGCTGTATTTACATTGTTCTATACAATTACCGGAGGTGTTAAAGGAATTATTTGGGTGGATGTTTTTTTAATGTTGATTTACCTCGGCGGAGCTTTACTTGCCGGATATTTTTTAATTTTCCATTATCTTCCTCACGGATTTGAAAGTCTGATAAAAGTTGCAGAACCGGCAAATAAATTAAATGTTATAAATCTTAATTTTGGAAATAGCCTTAGCGAATTTTTTGCACAACCTTACAACTTAATAAGCGGTTTACTTGGCGGGGCATTTCTTTCTATGGCTTCTCATGGTACAGATCAACTGATAGTTCAAAGATTGCTAACCACAAAAAATCTAAAAAATGCACAAAAGGCTATTATTGGAAGCGGAATATTGGTAATCATACAGTTTGTTGTTTTTTTATTGGTTGGTGTAGCTCTTTATGCATATTTTGGCAAACTTAATTTACGTTCCGACGAAGTTTTCCCAAAGTTTATAATTGAAAATATGCCTTCTCCGTTTTCAGGTATTATTATTGCCGGACTTTTTGCCGCGGCTATGTCCACACTAGCCGGTTCAATTAGTGCACTTTCTTCATCAACTATGTTGGATTTATATTATCCATTCAGAAAAATAAAAGATGCCAAAAGAGATTTAAAAGTATCAAGAATGTTTACAATAATGTGGGCTGTTTTACTAATTGGTGCCGCAATATTTTTTATGAATTCTCCTCAAACGGTTGTTGAACTTGCATTAAGTATTGCTTCGTTTACTTACGGAGGATTGTTGGGAACTTTTTTATTAGGTTTAATTGTTAAAGATGCCACTCAAGAAGATGCCTTGGCGGGTTTTACTTCCGGAATTTTTGTTATGATAACGGTAATCTCACTTAAGTTGGTGGCTTGGACTTGGTTTACAATTATAGGTGTTATAGTTACTTTAACAATTGGTAAGTTTTTGTCGTTTTTATCAAACAACAATAATAAGTTGAATACTTAATTTTAGTGTAATTTTTATAACTATGTTAGATAAAGAAAGATTAAAAAAAATACAACTTGTGGTTTTCGATTTGGACGGAACACTTTTGAATAATTATGCGGAAATTGGTAAGGAAACTATAGAGTTGGTTCACGAACTTAAAAAGTTTAATGTTCGTTTCTCCTTTGCTTCCGGTCGTTTACACAATGCTTTGGTAGAGTATGCCTTGCAACTAGATTTGGAAACACCGCTTATTTCTTTGGACGGAACTATTATTAAAAGTCATCCCGAAAAAAAAATTATATACGAATCATATATAAAAGAAGCTTATGTCAAAAAAGCAATTAAACTTGCAGATCAAGAATTATTAAAAATTGCCTTATGCCACGACGAAGCAATTTACTATTCTTCATCCGATTCTTTAATGGTTGAACTTATGGATAAATACCAAGCAAAATTTGAAGAAGTGAAAAGTTACGAACCTTATGTAAGCAGAACGTTGGAATTTGTTGTTGCTGGTGATTACAAAGACTCAATTAAATTGATTGAAGATAAAATGAAATTTCCCAGCGCATTCGGCTTAAGAACTTCTTTTTATAAAACACAAGGTGATAACGGAGTTTATTTTCTTGAAGTAAGAAATAAAAAATGTTCCAAAGGTTTAGGATTAATTAGATTGGCAAAACACCTTAAAATTAAAGTTAAAAATACTGCGGTTATGGGAGATTGGTATAACGATAAATCTTTGTTCAAAACCGATGCACTTAAAATAGCTGTAGCAAATGCGGTTGACGAAATAAAAGACATGGCAGATTATATTACAACACGTACAAATAACGAAGATGCCACCGCCGAATTTTTAGATATGCTGCTAAAAGCAAAAAAGAATTGAAGTTAGGATTTAAGTGAAAAAAAATATTAAACAAAAATATAGAAACAATAGTAAATTAAGATTGTTAATCTTTCTTATTGCTGCAATTCTTATTGCTTTAATGTTTCCGAAAGGCGAATCAATAGAATCGGATGTTGCCGTCGGCTCCATTTGGATTAAAGACGATCTTATTGCTACAATGCCTTTCGAAATTTTAAAAGATCCGGATACATATAAAAAAGAATTGTTGAAGGCCAAAACCAAAATTCATCCTGTCTTTCTTTTAAAACATTCCGTTAAAGAAGCCGTGCTGGATTCTATCAACAATTTTAACGATACATTAAAAAAAGCTTTCGAGAAACAACTGCAAACAAAACAATTGATTAAAAATTTTACTTTTCTTAGCAACCAATCTTTTAATAAACTTAGAAAAATTAGTCAAATTGAAAATTCGCTTTCAGTTGAAAATAAAGAATCGTTAAATACCGTTTTTAATATTATTACCGATATTACACAAAAAATTTATGAAGAGGATTTCCTTAATGTTAAATATGCGGATATTCCCAAAGATACAATTGCATTGCGCAACGGTAAATTTGAAAACTTAATTCCTAAAACAAAATTTCCGGATATAAATAAAATAAATGCCAAAATTAAAAAACTGATATTCCAAAAAGTCGGCACTGATTTAAAACTATCTTTAATTATAAATGAATACCTTTCCCATTTTATAAAGCCGACTATTATATATAGCAGAGAACTTACCGAGAATGAAAAAAAGATGGCAATGCAACGCGTTTCCAAAAACATTGGTCTTGTTGAAGCCAACGAAAGAATTGTTGCAAAACACGATAGAATTACACCGGAAATTAAATTAAAAATTGATTCTTATAGAGTAGCCAAAGGTGAAAAAACAAGTTATTGGGCTAAGTATTTACAAATTTTGGGTAAGTTAATTCACATCTTAATTATTTTCGGACTTATAAGCCTTTATGTTTTTCTATTCAGACGTAAAATATTTGAAGATAATTCAAAAATATTTTTAATTGCAATAGTTTATGTTTTAATTAGTTTTACCGCCTATCTGGTTAATCAATTAAATGTTAATGCTCCGGTGGAATTGCTTATTTTAGTGCCTGCGGTTTCTATGCTGTTAACAATCTTCTTCGATTCCCGTGTAGGATTTTACAGCACGGTTGTTGTTGCTTTAATTGTAGGCGGACTTAGAGGTAATAATTATGAACTGGTTGTAATGAATATTTTTGCCGGCGGTCTGGCTGCATATACCGTACGCGATATGAAAAACAGAAACCAAATTTTCCGCTCTTTTTTATTTATACTTTTCGGTTATGTAATTAGCATTGTAGCTTTTGGAATGGAAC
>JALSTL010000103.1 GCA_026983755.1 Melioribacteraceae bacterium
TAGTATTTGTAAAAAAATCCAAAGTTGCACCTATTCCCACATTAATTGTACTTCCGAAAGATTCCATATTTTTATAAAGCCATTTTTCTTGTCTAGGACAACCGAGAGCGGCAAAAACAATATCCGGTTTAAAGTTGGAAACTTCTCGGATTATCCGGTTATTAAGTTTTGTGTCATTTTCGAAATTATATTGTGGTGATATAAACAACAAATCGTCAGACGGAATTTTGTATTGATTTATTAAAATTTGTTTTGTTTTTTGTGATACGGATTCCGACGCTCCGATTATTGCAATTTTTTTATTAAAATTTTTTGAAATAGAAAGTAGTAAATGGAAAAGATCGGAGCCTGTTATTCTGGGAATTTTTTCATTATATTTTTTTTTAATTAAATAAACAATTCCGTAACCGTCGGATAAATTTATTAACGACTTTTTACAAATATCAAAAAATTCGCTATCTATGGATGTGATTCTTAAAAAATCCAAATTGAAAGTTGTAATCAAATTTACGGAATTTTTTTTTAGAAGTTCGGAAATATATTTTTCCAAATTTTTTATGGTAAAATTATGAATTTCAATATTGTTGATTCGATAGCTATTAAAAAAACTAATATTTGTCATTATTTTATCAATAAAATAATTATCTTAAAAAATAAATTTAACATTATTTAGGTGAATATGAAGAATAAATTATTAGCCGTTTTTTTTCTTTTTAATTTATTGTTGTACGCTCAAACAGAGTTAAAAAAAGAGAATATAGAAAATAATAAATTAAAACTGGAATTTGTTACGTTATTGAATTATACAATTAAAAAGGAAACTAATAAAAATATCTTTTTAGTTCCCGATTATGAAGATGAAACCAAAGCCGGAGACGTAAAACTTCCTTCGTATAATATTTTTATAGCACTTCCTTTTTATGAAAAACCTTCGGTAAAATATTCAATTTTAAAGTCCCAAAAATTCAATGCAATACCTCGATTTAATAGAAAAGCAGAAGTTAAAAACAAAAAAGTAGTTTATACAAAAACAAAATTTATTACGAATACAAAGAAAAAACACTTTAAAGTTAAGGGATATTTATGGTTCGAAAACAGTTTTTGTTTACAGTTGGAAATTACGCCTGCTATTTTTATTTCTCAAAAAAATACCATTGATTTAATTAAAAATTTTAAAATTGAATTGCAATTTAAAAACAATATTCCTCAAAATTTTTCAACCGGGGAAAAATTTAATTCGGATAATACAATAATAAATAATGCATACCGTATTAAAAATATTACCAATAAATTTCAAATAAAAAGCAATGATAATTGGATTGATTATTCAAAAACTTATTTGAAAATTGCAACTGCCGAAAATGGTATTTACCGCATTACAAAACAAAATTTGGAAAATATTGGTATAAATGTCTCAACTATTAATCCTAAAACATTTAAGTTATTCTTACGCGGGAAAGAAATACCAATCTATATAAAAGGAGAAAACGATTTGAATTTTGACCCGCAAGATTACATAGAATTTGTAGGAATAAAAAATAAGGGCGGTCACCATCGTGAAATTAGTCCGTATGGGAAACCTTACAATGAATATTTGGGAAGATATACGGATACAACTGTTTATTGGCTAACGTGGGAGGGAAATATAGGCAAACGTGTTAAACAAATGCAAAATTATTTAAGTACACCGGACACCCTAAAATATTATTCCCAAATAAATCACTATGAAAAAAACAATTGGTTCGATTTTTCTTCTTCAAATATTGTTAATAGAGAAAAACCGTTTTGGACTGAAAACAAAACGTGGAATGAAGGTGGTTTAAAAGTAAGAATAACAAATAAAGTATTTTATGTTGATAATTTTGTACCGGATAAAATGTTTACTCTTTATACCAAATTTCAAGACTATGCTTCCAATATTACGAACAAGGCTCACTACGTAACGTTAGGATTAAATTCCGATAATTGGGGAGATTCGGTTTATCTTAACAAATACGAAAAAATTGTACTTAAGAACAAGCTTAATACTAATTTGCTAAAAGAAGGAAAAAATTATTTGAGTATAAATTCTATGCCAACAAATGCATCGTTAAACGAATGTATTTTTGATTGGTATGAAATTGAATATCCCAGATATTTAATCCCGATAAACAACCGGTTAAATTTTTCATTTCCTTTTTTAAATAATTTGAGTCTGAAAAATATTATGCTGAAAAATGTATCTTCCGATTTCTATTCTATTTGGAAATACGGTAACAATTATAAAAAATATTTAGTAGAAAGAATAAGCGATAAAATTATTTTTTCGGATACTGTTTCTGCCGAAGATAAATTTATCTTTTCGGATATTACCAATATCAAAACTCCTAAAATTTATTATGCAAAAAAATTTAATAATTTAAGAAGTAATTCAAACAAGGCAGATTATTTAGCTATTACACATAAAAAATTTAAAAATAAAGTTAACGATTATTTACAATTTATTGCTAATAGCTATAATGTAAAAACAGCTCTAATAGATATTGATGATATTTATGATGAATTTGCTTACGGTTTTTTTAATCCCGAAGCAATTAAAGATTTTCTAAAAACCACACATCAAAATTGGCAAAAACCTTACCCCAAATATGTTTTTTTAATAGGAGGTGCTACTTATGATTATTATGGATATAAACATAAAAATTTCGGAATCAAACGTGTAAAAAATTATGTTCCGTCTTTTGGCGCACCTGTTAGTGATAATTGGTTTGTTACTTGGGATACAACCGGCGCCTACATTCCGCAAATGAATATAGGTAGGTTACCTGTAACAACAAATGAGGAATTGGAATGGTATTTTGAAAAACATAGAAATTATGTTACACAAAACTATGATGATTGGAATAAAAAATATTTGTTTTTTTCCGGTGGAGACGAAAAGAAACCGAGTGAACTTAATTCGTTAAGATTAGCAAACCAATTTGTGATTGATAACTATGTTTTGCCTTCACCTATTGGTGGTAAAGCAGAACATTTTTATAAAACTGCAAATCCAATTACTAACTTCGGACCGTATTCCAAGCAATACATACAAAATTCAATTGATGCAGGCGGAATTTTTATTTCATATCTTGGACATAGTGGAACGCAAACTTGGGATAATTCGATTATTTCTCCCAAACAATTGGCAAATAAAAGAAATCGCTATCCAATAGTATCGGATTTTGGTTGTTCAACAGGTAAATTTGCCGAACCCGATGTTACTTCTTTTTCCGAGCTTTTTACATTAAAATCAAATGGGCAAGCTCTGGCTTATATAGGAAATTCATCTCTCGGGTTTCTTTCAACTTCTTTAATAATGCCAAAATTGTTTTATAAAAATATTCTTCAAAAAAATATTTTCACAGTTAGTGAAGCTCATAAACAAGCTAAAATAGAAATGTTGAATTTATATGGTTCTACCGGCGTTTACCAATTATCTGCGCTCACAAATTTATATTTCGGTGATCCCTTACTTAAATTACCTATACCGACCAAACCGAATTTTATTGTAAAACAAAATGCATTCAGTACAAAGCAAAAAATAGTAACCGACTTAAACGATAGTGTTAGGATAAAAATTAAATATAATAATTACGGTTCCGTTTCTAAAGACAACCTAAATATTTTAATTTTACATGAATATAACGGTAAAAAGGATTCTCTTAAAATACAGAAAACGATACCAAATTTTTCGGACTCTTTTTTTGTAAAAACAGCTATAAAAAATAAAAGCGGTATGCATAAGCTTATAGTTAAATTAGATTATAATAATAAATTTGACGAAATCTATGAAAATGATAACAATGCAGAATTTAATTTTTATGTTTTTAGTTCTTCAGTTCGTCCGGTAGTAAGTTCACAGTTATTAAATGGTATTAAAAACAAAATTAAATTTATTAATCCTTCAACAAAACCGTTACAAGAATCAATAATTTTAGAACTTGCAGACAATAGGAAATTTAACAATGAAAATATTTATGAAATAAAATTTGATTCCGTAACTTCATCTTTTGATTTAGACAATCTAAAGCAAAATAAAAGATATTGGGGTAAAACCAAATTAAAAGGAGAAGAAAATACTTCTTCGGTGTTTTCTTTTATCAAAAACAGGAATAAGTTTTATATTGCCGATAGCTTAAGTTTTGGTAAAACAAATAGAAACAACATTTATGTTAAAAATAATAAAATTGGAATAGATACTACAAAAATTAAGTTTGAAGTTCTTTCAGCCGGATTTTCCGATGGTAATACAGTTCTAATAAAGAAAAACGGAAATAATTTTGTAGAAAATGCCACCATACGCGGGCATTACATAACTTTATTTGAAGATTCTACTTATAAATTTGTAAAGTCAATCTTTTTTGATATTCTCGGTGGGGGTAACAATACGGTACAAGAATATTTGACATTCTTAGATACTGTTTCAACAGACTATATACTATGTTTTGCAATTAAGGATGAAGGAGGAATAAATCTTTCAACAGAATTACGAAATAAAATTAAAGAGTTTGGAAGCGTTCTAATTGATTCGGTAAAGTTTAGAAGTTCTTGGGCATTCATCGGTAAAAAAGGAGCAACACCCGGTTCAATGCCGGAAGCGTTTTCCCGCGAAGGGGACGGTTTGGTTACCGTTGATACAACAATAGCATTTCTTGCCGATAAAGGTTCTATGATAACACCGGAAATCGGTCCCGCAACAAATTGGAAGAAACTAATTGTAAATCAAAATCTCCCTAACAATTCCAAAATAACTTATGTGCCTATTGGAATTACGAAAACCGGATTGTACGATACTTTAACAACCTTATCATTATCAAATTCGGAAGTTTCCTTAAAGAATATTGATGCTCAAAAATATCCCAAACTAAAAATACTTGCAAACTTTAATGCAAGTACGGACAAGCAATCGCCAATACTAAACTCACTTGGTGTAGATTATGATTTGGTTCCCGAACTTGGTACAAACTATCAAGTAGTATCTCTATTGCAAGATTCGGTTCAACAAGGAGAAAATGTTAATCTTAAATTTTATGTTTACAATGTTGGCGAATCTGCTGCCGATAGTTTTAAGGTTAAGGTGGATGTTATTCACGCCGATAATTCGAGAGAAAAAATATTCGAGCAATTTATAGATTCGCTTGGTGCCGAAAAACGGAAACTATTTAATGTATCTTATAATACCGTAAGTTTTAGCGGAAGAAGAACTTTCGCAATATCTATTGATCCGGAAAATAAAGTTCCCGAACTCTTTGAAGATAATAATTTTTACAATATCCCGTTTTATGTTAAAGGAGATACTACAAAACCATCACTTAATATTACATTTAACGGCAACGAATTATTTGACGGGGAATATATTTCGGCAACTCCTAAAATAAAAATAGAAATGAATGATCCGTCTCTTGTTCCCGTAACGGATACAAGCGCAGTAAGTATTTTCTTAAATAATAAACTTGTACCTTACAAAGGAAATGAAGATATACTTTCAATCAATTATTCGCAAACAAATCCCAAAGTTGTTGTTAACTATACCCCTAACTTGGAAAACGGAGAATACAGACTTATTGTCTTCGGAAAAGATGCCAGTGGAAACGTGGTTGATTCGACCGGTATTTCCAAATCGTTTATTGTTCAAACCAGTGCAAGAATCTTAAATATTTATAATTATCCCAATCCGATGACGGATGATACTTATTTTACTTTTAAACTTACTCAAATACCTGACGAAGTTAAGATAAGAATATTTACAATTGCCGGAAGAATGATTAAGGAAATAAAACTTAATAATTCCGAGTTACATTACGACCTTAATAAAATTTATTGGGACGGACGTGATAACGATGGAGATGAAATTGCCAACGGTACATATCTTTACAAAGTAATTATGAGTATAAACGGAAGAAAATATTCTCAAACAAAAAAACTTGCAATTGTAAAATAATTATATTTATTACCGGTAGGGAAGTTAAAAAATAAAACACCGGTGTATTATTTTTTGCATTGATTTATTAGATTATTTCTCGATAATATCATTGTAAAATAGTGATGAATAACGAGGAACAACAATGAAAAAGCTATATGTAATTTTTTTACTATCTTTCTTAGCATCTACAGTAACAAATGCACAATATCAAGGGTTTTATAAATTAAATCCGCAAGAAGGATTTTTTGGCGGCGGTGCCGGAATGACGTGGATTGATAACAAACCTTATGTTTCCGTACATCTTTTCCCCGAATTTTCTTTTGCAAATTTTGGTGTCGGTTTAGATCTTAATTTGGAATTTGACCAAGAAGGAAAAATTAGGAACGAAAATTTTAATGAGTTTTCCGATTATCTAAGTGTTATCAGATATGTAAGATATGGTCAAAAAAACGATCCGCTTTATGTACGTCTGGGTGCTCTAGACTTTGCGTCACTGGGGCATGGAAGTATTGTTCACCTTTACAATAACAGCATAAGTTACGATACAAGAAAGGTAGGATTGTCTTTTAACGTGGATTTTCATTCTTTCGGTTTGGAAGGTGTTTACAGTAGTTTTGGCGAAAAAGGTGTTGTAGGATCAAGAGCTTATGTTCGTCCGCTTTCTTTAACAACACTTGGAATACTTCCGATTATTGGCGGATTGGAATTAGGAGCTTCTTACGCAATGGATATGAATAAATATGCCGGAGTAAAATCGGGTAATCTGAATTTACAAACAAACACATTTGAGGCAACCGAAGATGTTGGAGCAATTAGAATTTTCGGTTTCGATGCGGAACTTCCGATTGTAAAAGCTTCTTTCGGCAAAATTGCTTTATACTTCGACTATGCCGAAATTGTAAATTACGGTGTAGGCAGATCGCTTGGTATAGAATTTAATTTGGACGGTTTGGGGTTAGTAACCGTTCGTTCAAAATTGGAAAGACGATTTAACGGAAATAATTATTTGCCTTCTTATTTCGATACCTTCTATGAGTTAGAAAGATTTAAATTTGATGAAACTACAAATTCAGTCCAAAGTAAAATTCAATTTTTGGATGCTAATACATCCATAGGAAACGGGTATTACGGCGAATTGTGGATATCGGTATTAAACTCATTTGATATTATAGGTAGTTATCAAAGATTGGATATAAATCCGGAAAGCGGAGTGCTTCATTTACGTACGGATGTTTCACCGGAAAATTCATCAATGGTTGTAAGAGCCGGTTACGATAAAATAAATATAAAGGATGAAAAAGATTTAATTACTTTGGACGACCGCTCCTATGTTTATGCTGAGGTTGGCTACAAACCTTTTAAATATCTTTTAATGTCGGTTATCTATCAATGGACTTTCTCTCCTTTAAGGGATGCAAATAATAATATAATTGATTTTATTCCGCAAAAAAAAGTTGAACCCAGAATATCATTTGTTTATCCTTTTAATCTTTAAAATTCTTAAAGTTGGTAAAGAACATTACCATTAATAAGTTAGAATAACCAAGCTTCATTTTTGTTTGTCATATCTTAAGCTTAAATTCCTTAAAGCTTTTCAACAAATTGAAATTAGCCGATCCTATAGGTATATTTCTAAGCTAAAATAAATATATTATTATGAAATATATTAGAAACTTTTGCATTGTTGCACATATAGACCATGGAAAATCCACAATAGCCGATATGCTTTTGGAAGTTACGGGAACGGTATCTCAAAGAGAAGCCCAAGCACAATTGTTGGATGATATGGATTTGGAGCGTGAACGCGGTATTACAATAAAATCTCACGCTATTAAAATGAATTACAAACATACCGACGGAAACAATTATAACTTAAATCTCATTGATACACCCGGACATGTTGATTTTTCTTATGAAGTTTCCAGAGCATTAGCCGCTTGCGAAGGAGCTTTACTTGTTGTTGATGCCGTTCAAGGTGTAGAAGCACAAACTATAAGTAATGTTTACTTAGCTGTTGAAGCCGGTTTGGAAATAGTACCGGTTATAAATAAAATAGACTTACCAAGTGCAAGAATTGATGTGGTTAAAAAACAAATTATTGATTTGATTGGATGTAGAGAAAACGAAATAATATTAGCAAGTGCAAAAGAGCATATCGGTTTTGAAGAAATTTTAAATGCTATTGTAGAACGTATTCCCCAACCGGAAGGAGACCCTAATAAACCTTTACAAGCTTTAATTTTTGATTCCGTTTTTGATTCATACCGAGGTGCAATTGCTTATGTCAGAATTGTTAACGGAGTTTTAAAAGAAAAAGAACAAATAAAATTTTTTGCTAGCAAAAAACAATACCTTGCCGAAGAAATCGGTTTGCTTAAACTTAAAAAAGAAAAAGTTCATCAGCTTACAACCGGAGATGTAGGATACATTATTGCCGGCATAAAAGACGTTCACGATACCAAGGTTGGCGATACTATAACACACGTAAAAGACGGAGCGGAAAAACCTCTAACAGGTTATCAAGAAATTAAACCTATGGTATATAGCGGTTTGTATCCTTCCGATTCCGATGATTACGAAGATATGCGAGATGCCATTGAAAAACTTCAACTAAATGATGCTTCCCTTGTTTTTACTCCGGAAACTTCTGCTGCTCTCGGTTTCGGTTTTAGATGCGGTTTCCTTGGAATGCTTCACATGGAAATCGTTCAAGAACGTTTGGAAAGAGAATATAACCAAAATTTGGTTACCACTTTACCAAATGTTGAATATCATGCATATCTGAAAAACGGAGAAAAAAAAATTGTTGATAATCCGGCAGACCTACCGCCAATGGGAGATTTGGAAAGAATAGAAGAGCCTTTTATTAAAGCACAAATAGTTGTTCCAAGCGAATATATGGGAAACATAATGAAGCTTGCAATGGATAAAAGAGGAATTTATAAAAATACAACCTACATAGATCCAACAAGAGCAGATGTTGAATTTGAATTTCCGCTTTCCGAAATAATTTTTGATTTTTACGACAAATTAAAATCCACAACTCGCGGTTATGCATCTTTTGACTATGAATACATAGGTTACAAAAAATCCGATTTAGTAAAATTGGATGTTATGTTAAACGGAGATAAAGTTGATGCTTTATCAATAATTGTGCATAAAGATAAAGCTTACGATTGGGGAAGAAAAGTTTGTTCCAAACTTAAAGAGCTTATTCCTCGCCAAATGTTTGAAATAGCCGTACAAGCTGCTATCGGAAATAAAGTTATTTCCAGAACCAATATTAAAGCGTTACGAAAAAATGTATTGGCAAAATGTTATGGCGGTGATATAACCAGAAAAAGAAAATTATTGGAAAAACAAAAAGAAGGTAAAAAAAGAATGAAACAAGTAGGAAACGTGGAAATTCCCCAAGAAGCATTTCTTGCGGTTTTACAATTGGATAATTGATTGTTTAAAAAAGGTCGAATTTTTTTACACTATAACAATGGAAACAAAATTTGTAAATAATTTTATAATTAAACTATTAAAAAACAAATTCAGAGCTGAATATTAGATGAAAAAAGAAAATGAAAAAAATAATATAAAATCACCCAAAAAAAAGTTTTGGGATTTTTGGAAAAATTTATTTTTTGCAGCAATTGCTGCAATATTAATTAAAACTTTTTTAATTGAAACATCAAGAGTTCCTACCGGTTCAATGGAAAAAACAATTCTTGTCGGCGATTTCCTTTTTGTAAATAAATTTATTTACGGTTCTTCATCTCCACGAAACATTATGTTTACGGATATTAAATTGCCATACTTCCAACTTCCCGCTATCAGAAACCCAAAAAAAGGAGACATATTTGTTTTTGAATATCCCGGTGATAGAGACGACTTGGAAGCACGTTCAATAATGAGTTACGTAAAACGATGTATTGCCGAACCCGGTGATACTTTGGTAATTAAAAATAAAGTTGTTTTTATAAACGGAAAACGTGCTCCTATTCCTACACATATACAATATTTACAAAGAGATATTTTACCTAAAAATTACCATGAACCACGTATATTTCCCAAAGGTAGCGGTTGGAACAAAGATCAATATGGTCCTCTGGTAATTCCCCAAAAAGGAGAGGTAGTAAAATTAACACCGCAAAATATTGAAATTTACAGAACACTTATAAACAGAACTTATAAACGCAAAGTTGTTGAAGTAAAAGGTAATGATATTTATATTGACGGAAAAAAAACCGTTGAATATACAATTCCTCAAGATTATTATTTTGCAATGGGAGATAACAGAGACGACAGTGCCGATAGTAGATACTGGGGATTTGTTCCTAGAGAAAAAGTTATTGGCGAAGCTTTAATGATTTATTGGTCGTGGGATCCGAGTATTCCTTTCTCCGATTTCTTTAGATTGTTAGGTTCAACAAGGTTTAACAGAATTGCCAAAATAGTTCATTAATAAATTTAAGCCGGTTAAAATGAAATACATTCTTGCTTTTTTTGTTTTAATAAGTTTTTCAACTTTATTTGGGCAAGAAAAATATCTTATTTACTTTAAAGATAAAGGAAAATCTGCAAAAAAAGTTTTATCTAAAAGAACTGCAATTGAAGAACTTGCTAAATTAACTCTATCCGAAAGAAGCATTAACAGAAGAAAAAAGAATTGCGGTAATAACTTTTTTACTTACGATGACATACCTTTAAATAAAATTTATTTGACAGAATTAAATAGACTAAATGTTAAAATTGTTAATAAACTTAAATGGTTTAATGCAGTAAGTGCATATTTAACCGAAGAACAACGCAATAAACTTTTAAAAAAATCTTTTATAAAAAAAATCACAAAGGTTAAAACATTACATTATAAAAAAAACACTTCGGCAAAAGAATTCAACAATAACCTTGCAAAAAATAAATCCGGTGATTTACAATATGATTACGGAGCTTCATATACTCAAAATCAACTATCGCAAATTCCGGCTGTTCATAATCTTAATTTAAATGGTAAAGGTGTAATAGTTGGTCTATTGGATGCCGGTTTCGATTGGAAAAACAGAAAGTGTTTTGAACACTTAAAAGTTATAACCGAACATGATTTTGTAAATAACGATAGCGTAACAAATAACGGTGCATTCGGACATGGAACGGCAGTGCTTTCAATAATAGCTGGCTTTGATGAAGGTGAATTAGTTGGTCCGGCGTTTAATGCAAAATTTGTACTTGCAAAAACCGAATACGTTCCCACCGAAACCCATGTGGAAGAAGATAACTATGCTGCGGCACTTGAATGGATGGATTCCATTGGTGTTGATATTACTTCATCGTCTCTTGGTTACAGTGAATTTGATAAAGGTGAAGAATCATATACTTATCAAGATATGGATGGACAGACAACAATAGTTACTAAAGCTGCAGAGAAAGCATTCGGTAAAGGAATTTTGGTTATTACATCGGCGGGAAACGAAGGAAACAAAAAATGGCATTATATTACTGCACCTGCCGATGGTATTAACGTTGTTGCTGTTGGTGCCGTTAATAGCGATAGTACAAGAGCATCTTTCAGTTCTTTGGGCCCTACTTACGATGGCAGAATAAAACCCGATGTAGTTGCACAAGGAACAAATGTTTATCACGAAAGTTTTTATAATGAAGGATATTCTTTTGGTAGCGGAACATCTTATTCCGCTCCTATTGTTGCCGGAATTGCGGCACAACTTATTTCAGCATATCCGTATTTGAAAAATACACAAGCCAGAAATATTTTATTCGAATCCTGCAACAATGTTACTTCTCCAAATGATTCTGTCGGTTATGGAATTCTTAATGCAATTAGTGCCGTTACTTATCCCAATATTGAAAATGTAAACGGGAAATATT
>JALSTL010000104.1 GCA_026983755.1 Melioribacteraceae bacterium
TTTTATTTTTCATTCGTTTGAACTATTTCCATTATTTTGTCAAACGTCTTTCGAAATTGTTTGTATATCCGATGGTAATAGGATAAGAATGAACTGATTTTATGATGTAAAGAAATGAATAAATTCGTATGAGTATTTTTTTGTGGGAGCTATAGGATTCGAACCTATGACCCCCTGCTTGTAAGGCAGGTGCTCTGAACCAACTGAGCTAAGCTCCCGCTATTGTTAATAGCAATTTTTAGAATGTGAAAATTAACTTAATATTTTGAATGATGCAAATATTTTTTGTGTATTAATTTTTTTATGTAATTTTTTTTCACTTAAAGATTAAACATAATTTTTCTTTTAAGTAATTTTTGAATTAACCGATTAAAAGTGAATGTATAAGTTGCTCATCGGAAAAACATTTGTTAAACAATCATTATAGTTTATAAAGGTTTCTATTTGGGGGAATAATTTTAAATTTCCGGAATTTCAACATTTATATTTATGAAAATATAAAATTTATGATTTCATTATATTTCAATTCTCATATTTACGGGTATTATGTCTAAAAAGAAAAAATCAAATATCAAACGTCAAACTAATGAATTATTTATAATATTCGGAATTGCTCTTTTCAGTATTATATTTTGGGATTCTTTTATTATTTATCCGATAAAATTTTTTGTTGTTATTTTACACGAAATAAGTCATGCCATTGCAACAATTATTACCGGAGGTGTTGTAAAAAGTATTACTGTTACTTTGGATTTAGGCGGTATAACCAAAACCAACGGTGGAAACTATTTGATAATTGCCTCTGCCGGTTATTTGGGAAGTTTGATTATAGGTGGGTTTTTATTTTATTCGGCCTACAATTTGAGAACAAGAAAAATAACATCAACAATTTTGGCAATTATTATTTTGCTTTGTACGGTAGGATATTTAAAGGGAAACATACAAATTTTTTTAGGTTTGATAATTTCATTTCTTTTTTATTTATTACCAAGATATTTTAATGAAACTGTTGCATCATATTTTTTAAAATTTATCGGATTGGTTAGCTGTCTTTATGTATTAACAGATATTAAAAACGATTTAATTACTACTTCCATTAGAGAAACGGACGCACAAGCAATTGAATTTATTACCGGAATCCCTTCGTTACTAATTGGTTTCAGTTGGTTGTTTATTTCCCTTTTGGTAATTTATTTTTTGATAAAATACATATTAAAAAATATCTGATGTACTTTTAATTTTATCGTTATCATTCACAAAGTTTAAGATAATTAATCCCACAATAAAAAAAGCCGCAATAGAAAGTATTGCAAAGCGTTGATTTTCCGTAATGTAACTAACATATCCGAAAACCAAAGGACCGACTACGGCGGAACTTTTTCCGAATAAAGAATAAAATCCGAAGAATTCCGTTTTTTTATCGGAAGGCGTAAGTTTACTCATCAAACTTCTGCTTGTAGATTGTGTTGCTCCCATTACGCTTCCGGCAAGTAAACCTATAAAATAGAAGCTTTTAATCATCAATTCTTTGGGTGTTAGCTTTGTAATTTTCACAAGAAAATTCATTAACATATTTTTTTCTTCGCTTGTATAAAAAGCAATGAGTATTGTAAAAATCCAAATTACAAGTGTTATTACTATGGATTTTTTTTGTCCAATTGAATCCGATATAACACCGAATACCGCAGAACCAATAATAGCAGTAGTTTGAACAATAATGAAAAACATTATCAGTTCTTTCATTGTAAAATTTAATGTGGTGGAGGCATAATTTCCGGAAAAGAAAATAACGGTATTTACTCCTTCTATATAAAAGAAAAATGCTAAGAGGAAGATTGCCAAATTTTTATAATTTTTTAAATGTTTAACCGTTGAAGCAACTCTATTTAATCCTATTGAAATATAAAAATTTGTTTGAACAATTTTTCTTCTGGAATCTTCTAAATAAATAAAAATCGGAATTGCAAAAACCAAAAAAAATAAAGCTGCCAAAGGGAATGTTTCTTTAATCAAATTCTTATTTATAAAAGGTAAAGATATTGCCAAAACGGCAAGCGAACCTAGATAACCCATTGCAAAACCGTAACCGCTTACTCTTCCGTAATTTTTGGGTACGGTAATTTCCGGAATGAATGCGTCGTAAAAAACCAAACCGGCTTGAAATCCAATATTGGCAATTATAAAAAGTATTATAGCAATGTAAACATCTCCTTTTCCGGTAAAGTACAAAAGTGAAGTTGCAACAATGCAAAGTAATGTAAAAAATAAAAGGAATCTTTTTTTTCCGGCGGAATAATCTGCAATTGCCCCTAATACAGGTGAAATTATTGCAGTAATTATCATTGAAACGCTAATACCAAAACTCCAGTATAAATCACCTTCCGGTTTACCTTGTGCAATTACGTTTTTAAAATAAACTGCAAAAATAAATGTAACTACAACAATGGAAAATGATGTATTGGCAAAATCAAAAAGTGTCCATACAAAAATTTTAAATTTACTTTCCTTAGGATTTTTGCTTATTAGATTTTTCAATAAGTCCTCTGCCAACCTTTTTAATTTTACCTTCTTTTTTTAAATCAATCAGTACAGCATCCAAAATACCGTTTATAAATTTTCCGCTATTTGCCATACTAAATTCTTTTGCAATTTCAATAATTTCATTGATTGTAACTTTGGTGGGAATATCTTCGGCAAATAAAAACTCTGCTATTCCAATTTGAAGCAGTAATCTATCTATTATTGCAATTCTATAAACTTCCCAATTTACTAATCTTTTTTTTATAATTTCATCCAATTCGGTTTTGTTTTCCGTTATGTAATTTATAATTCCATAAACAAAGTTCAAATCATTTTCATTTTTTATTTCAGGAAATTGTTCTTTTATAATTTCGGTTAATTCATTTCCGCTCAATTCATAAGCATAAAGAATTTGTAAAATTTTTTCTCTAAGTTTTCTTCTATTGGATTTCATTTTATATCCGTAAACAATTACCGATTAATTTTTTGTATAAATTTTTTTCATACCGCCAATATGTTTTAATCTTTCCTCGGCTATTTTTGCGGAAGCCAAACACGGGGGAACATTTTCTTTTTCTGAAATTTCAATTACTTTACTAAGATTATGGTATATTTTATCCGCTTGCTTTAATGCTCTGTCTTGTCTGTAACCTTCTAATTCGTTTGCTACGTTGATTAGTCCACCGGCATTAATGACGTAATCCGGGGCATATAAAATTCCTTTTTCAAAAAGCATTCTACCATGTTTTTCTTCGTTTTCCAATTGATTATTAGCCGAACCTGCAATTATTTCGCAATTCAATTTATTTATTGTTTCTTCGTTAATAATTCCGCCAAGTGCACAAGGAGAAAAAATATCGGAATCTATTTCGAATATTTTATCGTGCGGTACAAATTCCGCTTTTACGGACTTGGAAAGATTTTCAATTTTTTCGGGATAAATATCGGTTATAAAAACTTTTGCACCCGAAGCGGTAAGATATTCGGCTAAGTTTTTCCCTACTTGTCCGGCTCCTTGAATAACTATTTTTTTGTTTTCCAAAGAGTCGTTTCCCCACCTTGCGTTTGCACAAGCTTTCATTCCTACAAAAATACCGTAAGCTGTAACCGGAGCGGGATTACCCGAACCGCCAAGCGCTTTCGAAATACCAGTAACATATTTGGTTTCCATTCTTACAAATTCCATGTCTTCAACGGTTGTACCAACATCTTCGGCAGTATAATATCGTCCGGCCAAACTATTTACATATTTTCCGAACGTTCTGAAAAGTAATTCCCTATTCTCTCTTTGGGGATTGCCAATAATAACAGCGTTTCCACCTCCGTAGTTTAATCCGGTTACGGCAGCTTTGTAGGTCATTATTTTAGATAATTTCATTACGTCCGTTAAAGCTTCGTCAACACTTCCGTAATTCCACATTCTTGTTCCGCCAAAAGCCGGACCTAAACTGGTATTATGAATTGCAATTATTGCTCTTAAACCTGCATCTTTGTTAGAGCAAAATATTATTTGCTCATGTTCGTCCCTTTCAATAATTTCAAATAATTCCATACAAACTCCTATTCAATTTTAAATTCCGAATAACCAAAACAGTAATAAACCAATACTATCTCTAATTCTGTAAAATAATAATTTTTTCCAAGAAAGTTTGTAATCGGATGAAATTCCGATTGCTTTAAGATTATAAAAATCCGCCATTTCCAAAATTCTTTTTAAGTGAAAATTATCCGAAATAAAAATAATTTTTTTCCCCCCTAAATTTTCTTTGATAAATTTTATCTGTTCGTTGGTTGTGGTGGTATGCTCTTCCAATAAAATATTTTTATCCTTAATTTTTTTATTTTTTTTCAAGTAATTAAGTGCCGCTTTTGCTTCGCTAATTTCTCCGGGTGCATTCCCTCCGGTTAGTTGTATTTTTTTTATAATTTTTTTTTTAAGCAATTCAAAACTTTTTTCTATTCTTCCTTTAAATATCGGACTCGGTTTATTCCCACTCCATACTGCAGCACCAAAAACTATTCCGATATCGTAAGGTTTGGAAGAATCTACCGAATTTTTTTTCAAATTATATGTTGATATAAAAGAAAAGATGAGTAATATTGCAGTAATTACAGACAAACACACGAAAGAATTTACATTGAATAATTTTTTACAATTGAAATAATTGTGAAATAAAAATATAAAAAGGTAAAGTTGTATAAGTTGATTGAATAAAAGTAATAATAACGGAAATATTTTTTTAAATGGATACCCAAATAAATAAATCGGTAAATAATTAAAATCAGCTATTTTCAAAACGATTGCAAAAATTAAAAATGAAAGATAAATGTACGATAAAATTAAGACAGATTTTTTTTTTGAAAAACTATTTTTGGTAAAGTTTAGGTAACAAACAATTAAGAAAAAAACAGTTAGAATCAAATTTAAAATATTTCCGGTTTTTAATAACGAAAATTCCTCAATGGATAATCCGTTTATAAAATATTTGTAAAAATATAATAATATTAAATTACATATTGCAATAAGCGAAACGGTTATCAGACTTCTTTTATTAAAAAATTCCATTTAAATATTTTACCGCCAATTGTACTTTTTTTTAACATCAAATAGTGTTAATTATTAGACAAATTTAATTACATACATGAATTTTAATTAAAATTCATTAGTCGGTACTCTTTTAATATCGGCACCTAAATCACTTAATTTTTCTTCAATTCTTTGATAACCTCTATCCAAATGATAAATTCTTAAAACCTCCGTGCTCCCGTGTGCGGCTAAACCGGCTAAAACCAAAGAAGCACTCGCTCTTAAATCCGTTGACATTACTTTTGCTCCGGTTAACTTTTTAACACCTTTTACAACAGCACTATTGTTAAGAATTTCTATATTTGCCCCAAGTCTTTTTAGTTCGGGTACATGATTAAATCTATCTAAATAAATCGTATCGGTTATAGTTGATGTTCCATTTGCCAAAGACATGTATGCAATCCATTGAGCTTGCATATCGGTTGGAAAGCCGGGATATATTGCTGTGGTTACATCGGTATTTATTGGCTCAATATTCCTTGAATCAATAGCAATTAACTTATTATTTAACCGAATCTTAGCCCCGCTATCTTCAAGTTTTTGTAAAATAGCAGTTAAATGATTGGGTTCGGCATTTTCCAGAGTAATATTTCCTTTGGTAATTGCTGCGGCAATAAGTAAAGTTCCCGCTTCAATTCTATCGGGAATATTATTTATGTTGGATGGATTCAACTCTTCAACACCTTCAATTTCCAAAATTTTTGTACCTGTACCCTTTATTTTTGCTCCCATCGAAATAAGAAATTCAGTAAGTTGCGTTATTTCGGGTTCAACAGCCGCATTCAATATTTGCGTGCTCCCTTTTGCTAACACAGCCGCCATAATTGTATTTCCGGTTGCTCCCACAGAAGAAATGTCGAAGTTAATTCGTGCTCCTTTTAATTTTTTAGCTTTAGCAACAATGTAACCTCCATCAAGTTCAATTTTTGCCCCTAATTTTTCCATTGCTTCCAAATGTAAATTGATTGGACGCGGTCCCCATGCACAACCACCGGGCATGGAAACTTTTGCATATCCGTATTTTGCCAATAACGGTCCTAATACATAAACCGAAGCTCTCATTTTTTTTACATGTTCATAAGGTGCAATTTGTGAAGTGATATTACTTGTATCCAAGGTTATAATATGATTTTCGAATGTTGTTTTTACACCCAAGCTGTTTAATAGTTTTAACATCGTATAAATATCATTAACTTCAGGAACATTTCGTATAATGTTTTTACCGTTATTAAGTAACACCGCAGGTAAAAGAGCCAAAGCCGAATTTTTTGCTCCGCTTACTTTTACCTTCCCTTGTAAAACATTTCCACCTTTTATTACAAACTTGTCCAAATCCTATTCCTTTTTTTTAATTGTTTTTTTCTTTTTAAATATAGAAAGAAGCAGTATTAAACAAAAGAGGTTATTCGGGTCATACAATTTTTTATGTCTAAATATACCGGCATAGATTTGTTTCTATGGTTAATTTGTTAGTTTCAATAAGGTTTAGCAATTTTAATATCAAAACGTATTTTTGAAAACGAAATCCTTTAATAATGTATTTATAAGTATAGTAAATTTATTCGTTTTTTTTATTACAAAAAAATAGAAACAAGCAGCAACATAAAGAACTTAAGTAAAGGAAAATATTTTTTAATTAACATCCTTAAAGAAAAATTTTGTTTCCACGTTACCGTATTGTTTTCCGTTAATGAATAAATACGGATAAATTAGATAATTTACTTTTTTAATTTTTCCGTTTCCTATTTTCAGCGGAACATCTCGACCAACGGTAAAAGCAACTCTATCGGGATCTAAAGAACCGAAATAAAAATTTTTGCGTTCGGGATTTTTAAATGCTTCGGAAGCATCAACGGGAACCCAACCTTTATTATGTAAATAAAATTCCGCCCAACAGTGATAACCCGATATTTCGCCCTTGCTTTTATTCTGCGGAATCGGAAAACCAATTATAAATCTTGACGGAATTTTTTCCGCTCTGTTTAATCCTATAAAAAGAGAATGAAAATCCGTACAATTACCGGAACGAGCATTACATGCATAAATAATATCGCCTCTGCCCCAGCCGGTTGTACTTTTTTTATCATATACCATAGTATCAACAACGTGATTGAATATTATTTCCGCTTTTTTAAAAGTGGAAATATTTTCTTTGCTCACAATTTTTTTCGCTTCTTTGGCAACTATTCCAGTAATCGGAACCAAACTATCGGACATTAAAAATCTATTAATCAATTTTGTGTCTTTTGAATATCTTTTTACAGAGCTTAATTTTCGGTTTACGTTAAAATCAATTCTTACATTTATTTCCCGAGGAAAGTTTTTGATTAATTTGATGTGAAAAATTTCATTATGATATTCCGAATCTTCTTCCAATAGATATTTTACATTGGTATTTATTTCCAAACCGGTTATCTTTTGAACACTGTTACTCTTTGGTAGAGGAACAAATAAATCCAAACTTTTTGCTTTTATCGGAATAGTAGGAATTTTAACTATATATGAAAATTTAAATTTTCTAAATTCTTTTACCTTTACTTTTTTTTCACCAGTGAAATTCAATGATAAAAGGGATATAAAAATTATTACAACAAAATATATTTTATTTTTTTTCACTTTATTATCCTGTAAAATAAAAGAAAGTTCCGAATAATCAGTATATAAACAAGTTGTAATTTTCTACAAAAAAACTTTTATTATTCAACTTTTTATTCGATTATTATTCAAAACTTTCCAATTAAAGATACTTTAAAATATAAGTATGGTTTTTACCGTTAAACAAAAGAGAAAGTTATTTCTTTTGATATTCTTTTGTTTTCCAAATTCCATTCTCTTCGAACCAAGTGTATCTTGGTGTTCCGTTATCTTTGTGAACCAATGTTCGCGTTGCTTTCAAGTTTTCTTCGGAAGTTCCTTGCATAAAAATATCAATATCATAAGTATTTCCATCATCGGCTTTAAAATCCGCGCAAACAAAATATTCATTGTTACCTAATGTGGCAAGTCGTTTTTTATGAATTTTTTCAAGCTTACATTTCAAAACTTTTTTTTGTTTTGAATCATTTACCAAAAAATAACCACCGGATTTTTTTACTTGTTTGGCAACATAATGCTCTACTGCATTGGCAAATTCTTTTATTGTAAGTCCAGATTTTTCTTTTTTTACCGGATGCTCATGTTTTGCTTTTAATAAATATTTTTTTATACCCTTTTTAATTTTCTTATTTGCCGGATGCTCAGGCGGATTTGAGGGATGTTCCACACTCTTTGGATGTTCAATGCTTGTTGGATGTTCACCTCGTTTTTTATTGGTCGGATGTTCTTGTGCTATAATGTTTGTATAAAAACATATAACCGACAATATTACTATATAAACCATATATTTATAATGTTTCATAACTCCTCCTAAAAAGTTAGTTAATAAATTATATTACTTTTACTGATTTTTTCGAAAGCAATAATCATATCTTTCCAAAAAATTTTCATATCATCTCTTACGAATATTTTTTTGTAGCCTTTTCTCTTTTATTAGATAAGATAATACTTCAAATAATAATTTACAATGATAAAATAAATGATAGTTATACACACATTAGTCAAATAGTGGACATTAAACAACAGTAGAACTTCATAGGTTAAGTTTATCAATTTTATAAATAATTTTTTACAAATAACAGGAGGAGATTATGTTTAATAAAACTTATAAATACAACAACCTTATGATAATTGCTTTTATTTTTTCATTTTTTATTTTATCAACCTTAATTCATGCTCAAAAAAAGAATAGTGGAAAAATGATGCAAAAAAAATCCATGATGATGAAAATGATAAAAAAAATGCAAACAAAAGCACCGGCCAAAGGTTATTTGAAAGCTCACAATATGCTTCAAAAACCTATGGATATTATTGGTGGAGCAATAACAATCGAGTTAAATCAAGAAAGTAGTCCTGTTTATGTAGGATTACCTGACCATAGAAAATTGGACCCGCAAATTTTCGGAACCGTAGATATGCCAAGAGCTTTTGAAGGAACGCCCGGGATAACCGGTTTACCCATTATGTTAAGAGAACATAAAGGTAATGGTTTTACACAAATGAAAACTCTTTCACCTTTTGGAGACAAACATATAATTTTATCAAACGGAACTTTAGAAATTAAGGCAACAGATAAAACTGCAACAGACGCTGCAAAATCCGACGATAAAGTTTCTTTAGTTGCAACTTGGAAAGACAAAGCCGGTAATACTTACATGGTAAAAGCCGGTAAAGTAATTCCACACGGATTAGAATATCCTACATTCGGTGGTGTTGTTACCAATCATATTTTACATGGTTTTAGCGGTGTTGGAACTCCTTTAATGCCAAGTGAATATACTTATTTTGCTTTTTGGGCTATAGGAAATATTTATAAAAACGGAAAACTAATGGACAAAATGAGAATAGTTCATGGGATGTTAACAGAATACGTAAGAACCAAAGGTTACAAATTAGGTTTCGATAAAGATGTTACTCCAACGGCTTTGCAATTTCATCTTATGGTTCCTCCGTTTAAACCAAATATGAAAACAATGGCGTTTGATAAGGTTCCGGTTAAAACCGGTTTTAAATTGCCAAACGGAATGGAATTACCTTTCTGGCATGTTATGTTTGAAAACGTTGAAGTAAATGCCGGAAGAAAATAAAGTTAATACAACTTCATTCCCGGAATTTAAAATATCCTTTAATTTTTTTTGCAATAAGTTTCGGGAATTTAATTTATTTTAAAAAATTACGAGGTATTACAATGATTAAATATTTTAATATTAAAACAATAAAAACTATTATGGCAATTTTAATATTGTATTTTTCATTAAACATTATTTACGGTTGTTCGAATAGCAATAAAAATATTAACAAAAAAACTACTCATTCATCTTTTGCAGAAAATAAAAAAATAGCAAAAAAAAATAACCCGACAGGTAATAACATCTGGATGAAAAATCTTGCCTTTGTTCCGAAAATTAAAACTATCAAAGTTGGAACTACCATAACTTGGGTTAACAAAGATGTTGCTATGCACACCGTACACACAGGCACACCGGAAAAACCGCTTTCTATGATCGACAGCGGTACATTGGGTAAAGATGATAAATACAGTTTTACTTTTAAAAAGAAAGGTACGTATAAATATTTTTGTACTACACATCCCACTATTATGCAAGGTATAGTTGTTGTTCGCTAAATTTCTATCAAATTGTAGTAAACCTTGAATGTTTCAATAATATAGATAGTAAAACAAATTAGGAATTTTTTAAACTAAATTGTAACATAATTATATTTTATTTTCAGCATAATTTAATTGTGAAAAAATCTTTTACTAAGTAAATATCATGCAAGAAATATTTTTTACATTATTTGGTTTGAGTAATTAAAATTTTATTACACATACAAAGCATTACCGAATTATTTTAAGTTATATTGTTCATAGGAAAAAAGTTTTTCAATGTTTTTAAAAACATTTGAAACTTCGAAAATTTTTGCGGGAAATATTTTTTGAGTTGACAAACTGAATATACAGATAATCATAGAAAAATCTAACAAACTTTTTTTAATAAAATTTCTATGAAACAAATGAAATTTCTGTAATCGGAAATATCTATGTCAATAATTTCTCTAATTTTTTAAGCACTAAGGTTGGAACTTATAATGAACAGATAAAATCTCAAAAGTTGTAATTTATAATATAAAAAGTTAATTTTGAACTTTTATTTTTGCGAGAGTGGCGGAATTGGTAGACGCGCTAGATTTAGGATCTAGTATCCTCAGGATGTGGGGGTTCGAGTCCCCCCTCTCGTACCAATTCGTTCCTATCACAATTGAATTGTTCCGGTAATATTTTAAAGAGGTAAATAATTGGAAACAAAAGTAAACGTACTATCCGACACAGAACATGAACTTGAAGTAAAACTTGAATATAAAGAGATTCAAGATGAAATTAATAATGCATATAAAAAAGAACGTAAAACCATTTCAATGCCGGGCTTCAGAAAAGGTAAAGTTCCTATTGCAATGCTTAAAAAAGTTTACGGAGAAGCTATTGAATATAAAGCAAGCGAAGATATTGCCAATAAAAAATTTTGGGATATTGTTAAGGAGCAAAACTTAAAACCTATAAGTACACCTCAAATGACAAAGCTTGATTTTTCTATGAATTCCCCTTTGATATTCAGTGTTAAATATGAAGTTAAACCGGTTTTGAAACTTAAAAACTACACCGGGTTAAAAATTGAAAAACCGGTTTTTAAAGTTCACGGAGAAGACATTGAAGCTGAAGTAAATAATTTATTAAAATCAAAGGCTACTTATAAAGTTGCCGATATTATTGAGGATAACAATTTTAGAATTACTGTTGATTTACAAAGAATAGATAAAGACGGTAAAAAAATTGAAGGTAGTAATAGCAATAATATGGTAATTGATCTTAGCGATCCGAAAGTAAATACCGAAATTGTTAAAAATACTATAAAGAAAAAAGTTGGCGATACTTTTAAATTTACATTTGTTGACGAACATAAGCATGACGATCATGTTCATAAAGAAGAATATATTTATACCGGAACTATTAAAAAAATTGAAAAAATTGTAATCCCCGAACTTACTGAAAAGTACATCCAAGAAATTTCCGGTAAAAAAGCTAAAACAATTGATGATCTTAAAAATA
>JALSTL010000105.1 GCA_026983755.1 Melioribacteraceae bacterium
AATTAAAAGTAATAGGAGATATTACTTGCGACATTGAAGGTTCGGTGGAGTTAACCGTAAAATCCACAAAGTCGGATAATCCGGCTTTTGTTTTTGAACCTTTAACCGAAAATGTTATTAACGGAATTAAAGGAAACGGACCGGTAATTTTAGCTGTAGATAAATTACCGGCGGAACTTCCCAAACAAGCTTCCGAATCTTTCGGTAATGCACTATTACCTTTTATAAAAAAATTAGTTAAAGTTGATTATACTAAGGATTTTGAAAATTTGGATTTACCTAAAGAATTTAAAAAAGCAACAATAACACATAAGGGAAAGTTAACACCGGATTTTGAATATCTAAAAGAATATTTGACCAAAAACTAATTTTACTTTTATTTAGTTTAACCGATTATATAGTTAAATCATAAACAAAATTTATTTGTAAGGAATTATTTAATGAAAAATATTCTTGTTCTCGGTGCCGGACAAAGTGCACCTTATCTGATTTCGTACCTTTTAAATGAAGGCAAAAAAAATAATTGGCTTGTAACCGTTTGCGACGTTAATGTGGAAAATGCAAAAGCTGCGGTAAACGGACACCCAAACGGAAACGCGATTGAATTTGATGTGAACGACGAACCGTTAAGACATACGCAAATTAAAAAAGCAGATATTGTAATTAATTTTCTAACTCCGATGTTTCAACATCTTATTGCTCTCGATTGTTTAAGATTCGGAAAACATTGTATAACGGCTTCTTACGAAAATCCGAGAGTAGCCGACCTAAACACGGATGCAAATAGGAAAGGGATTTTAATATTAAACGAAATGGGATTGGATCCAGGAATTGACCACATGTCTGCAATGACAATTATACGACGAATAAAAGATAACGGAGGTTGGATAAACAGTTTTATTTCTTACGGCAGCGGAATACCAGCACCTGATGTTAAATCAAATCCGCTTGATTATTGCATTACTTGGAACCCAAGAAATGTTGTTACTGCCGGTGATGCCGGAGCACAATATTTGGAAGACGGAAAAATTAAACTGGTGCCTTATCATAACGTATTCCGCAGAACTTGGCCCGTAGAAGTTGAAGGAATAGGAACATTAGAAGCATATCCCAATAGAGATTCTTTATTGTATAAAAAAATATTTAAATTGCAAAATGTTGATACAATGATTAGAGGAACACTTCGCTATCCTGGCTGGAGCGAAACTTGGAATCAAATTGTTAAACTTGGAATTCCATTGGATACAATGGCACTACCCGATATTTCCGAAATGACTTACAGAGATTTTACCGAAATGTTCCTCCCGTTAAATATTTCCGGTCCGCGTTTAGAAGCCCGTATTGCAAATTATCTTAACATAAGTCCTACGGGAACAATAATGAAAAACTTCAAATGGCTGGGTCTTTTCGACGATAAAAAAATCGGTAAAAATTATAAAACGGCGGTTCATTTAATGACGGATATACTCAAAAAGAAAATGCCTTTACCCGAAGGAGCCAGAGATATGGTAATTTTACAGCACGAAATAGAAGCTTATTACCCGGAACAAAAAAGGAAAGAAAAAACAATTTCTACAATGATTGAATACGGTGAACCTAATGGTTTTACAGCTATTTCCAAAACCGTTGGCGCCCCGGCAGCAATTGCGGCAAAGCTTATATTGAAAGGCAAGTTACCAATTACAGGTTGTCAAATACCAACTCATCCTATGATTTATACAAAGGTTTTGGATGAATTAAAATCTTTGGGAATTAAATTTTCGGAAAAAACAAAAGTTGTTGAGTAATTAAGCAAAGCGGTTTTGTCAAAGTAAAAAAATTTCAATTTGATTTCTAAAAATAACACTTTGCAAGTTTTAATAAATCCGTAATAATAAAATTGGAAAAATAAATTTATTGATTACATACAATTTAATGAATTAAAAAAAGGTGTGTTATTTTAGAATTTCCTCTCATGCTGCGTTTTTATTGGCTTCTATAAATCCAATAAGTTTGTAGAAAGCGGTAATTTCTTTTTTCTTTAGTTTTGTTTGTACCGTTTCGAATGCAATTTTTAACCAACGTGTGTTAATTGTTTTGCATCCTTCGGCAATATCTTCCGGAGTTTTATTTTTCTTTTTGGGTAATTTTTGTGAAAACGCAACAGCGGCTTTTACATTAATAATATAATTCAGTTTATTATTATTTGCTATGGAAACAAGTTCCAAAAGTAATTCGTTATATTGTAAACAAATTTTTATGGCGGTTAATCCGGCATTAATTCTTTCATCAATTTTTTGTATGTTTTTCAATTCTTGGTTAGATGCAATTCTAATTAGTTTGTCAATACTTTCTTGTGCTTTGTATTTATCTTCTTGAGCCGATTGATAATTTTTTTCTATCGCATTTTCTATTGCTTCGGAAAGTACACTTTTTGCTTTTTTAACTAACTCCAAATCTGCACCCGGAACGGTTTTGGTTTCTTTCAAAATTTTTTCATATTCACCGTTTAAAGCAAATTTTTCTATATCTTCGGGTGTTAAATTGCTTTTTTGTGCATTTACTTCGCTCCAACCGCGAGACCTTAATTTATTTGCTTTATGTTCTTTTCTCTCTTCTATAAAATCTACTATTGCTTTTTCTCTATTCATTATTTGAATATCGTTAAAAGCAAATTTTTCCAATGTCAGTTTGAAGTATTTATTATCAACCTTAAAAGTTATAATTTTTTTTTCACCTACTTTCCCTATTTTAAATTTTTTAACATGAAAGTCAGGATACTTTTCTTTTAAAACAGATAAAATTGATTTAACTGTAATAAATTCTTTAGGTTCTATTAATGCTGTAATTTCTTTCATAATTCTAGAATGAAAATTTATACTTCTTCAAGTTGATTAAATTCTTCGTTAGATAAAATTTTATCCAAATCCAATAATATTAACAATCTGTCTTCCAATTTACCTATTGCCGTTATATAGTCGGAATTTATACCCGAAACAATTTGCGGTGGTGCTTCCGTAATACTTTTGGGAATACGAAGTACTTCTTTAACTTCATCAACAATAAATCCAATTGTTTTATCCGTCATTTCCACTACAATAATTCTGGTATCCAAATCGTATTCTTTTACCGGCAAATTTAAACGTGCTCTTAAGTTAATTACAGGAATAATTCTACCTCTTAAATTAACAACACCTTCTATAAAGTTAGGTGTATTCGGAACCAGAGTAAGTTCCATCATTTTATTAATTTCTTGAACTTTTAAAATATCCACTCCAAATTCCGCATCACCTATTTTGAAGCTTACCAGTTGCAGTAGTTCTTCGGTTATAATATTTTCATTTTCTTTTTTTTCCATTTTTATTCCTTTGCTAATAGCCGGTTATTTAATGTTTAATTATTTATAATTTTATTATGTTACTGTTTCGTAATTATTTTTTTCAAATTCCGGTTGAGTATGGTTATTTGTTTTTGAATTAAACTTAAATTGTTTAAGTATGTCTTGCAAATTCTCAGTCATCTGATTAAGTTCGTAAGTAGCACCGGCAACTTGTTGAATTCCTATAAGTGTTTCGGATGAAACATTGTTTATCATAACAATATTTTGAGATACTTGTTCGGATGTAGAAGATTGTTCTTCGCTTGCAGTAGCAACTTGACTGATTTCGTCAACAACTTTATTTGTTTTTTCAACAATATTTAATATAGCTTCTCCTGCTTTTTCGGCAAGTATTTTACCTTCTTTAACCTCTTCGGTTCCTTCGTTTATTGAAGAAACAGCTTGCTTGGTATATGATTGAATTTCTTGTACCATATCGGCTATTTCTTTTGTTGCCGAACTTGTTCTTTCGGAAAGCTTTCTAACTTCATCGGCAACAACGGCAAAACCTCGTCCGTGTTCTCCGGCTCTGGCAGCTTCAATTGCGGCATTTAACGCAAGTAAGTTTGTTTGTTCCGCTATCTCATTTATTACGGCAATTATTTCGCCTATTTTATCGCTATTGTTACCAAGTTCTATTATTTTTTCTGCCGCTTGAGAAACTACCGTAGAAATTGTTTCCATTCCGCTTACAGCTTTATTAACAACCTTGCCACCTTCATCAGCCATAATACCGGCATCTTTAGCCGATTGTGCCGCCGATGAAGTGTTGTGTGTTGTTTCAACTATTGTTTTTGTCATTTCATCTATAGATGTAGCTATGGAATTTGTTTGATTATTTAATTCTTCTGCTCCGGCGCTCATTTCTTCTACGCTTGCCGCTATTTGTGTACTAACGGACATTGTTGAATCTACAGCTTCGGAAACTTGTTGAATTGTTTGTTTAATATTGTCAACCATTTGGTTTATACTTGTAAACAAACTATCTACTATTGCACTTTTACCTTCCGGTTCCAAATAAACTGTTAAATCTCCTCGAGAAACTTTTTCCATAACATCGTGTAAGCGTTTTGTACTTTCATCCAAATATTTTTCCTTTTCTTTTGTTGGTGTTAAATCGGCAACAAACTCTACGGCACCAATTATTTTGCCTTCATTATCCCTAGTTGTTTTTCCCGTATAATAAATTGGCATATCTTTATTATTACCCGGATTAGCAATGGTTTCGGAGCTGACCAATCTATCTTCTTTCATAGCAATTGCACAAGCGCATTTTTCCGTTTGACAATCGTCGGTTTGCATTTGGTCGTAACATTTTAATCCCGTTAAACTTTCCTGGTCTTTCCCAATTAAATTGGCACCAATTTTATTTATATATGTAATATTAAAATCCGTATCCATTGCCAAAACAGGCGTAGGTAAATTATTTAACATTTCCGATTGCATTTGAATTCTTTTAATTATTGAATTAATGGACTTGGCAAATTCGGAGAATAGTTTATTATTTTTAATTTCCGCAATAAGATGCTCTTTATTATTTTTTTCATAAGCTAAATTTCTGATTTTACCGATTTTAATTGCACTTTGCATTACCGTATCCATAGGTTTAAAAATATTAGCGTTAATATTTATTAAGCTATATATTACAATACCAATAACAAACCCCAAAATAAGAATGTACCAAAATTTCAACGTACTTACTTTTTGCTTATTCTCCTCTTCAAACATTTTTACGGCTTTATTCATTTCTTTCAGCAAAGTAATATTGTTTTTAGCAATGTATTTTTTTGCTATATCTATTTTATTTTTATCGGTTGTATTAGTAAGAGTATAGATGGATTTATTAAAAGGTTCCCATAAATTTTTTACTTTTAATAGTTGAGTTTTAATTTTATTATCGTCAACAGGTGGTAAATTCAATTTAGCATCTCCGAAAATAAGCCCACTTAATGTTAACTGAAAAAGATCTGCTGTTTTTTTTAAGTTTGTAAAATTTTGTTCTTCTTCTATTTTACTAAAAGCTTCTTTAGACATTTTTTGAGTAAGCATTCTTTGCCTTCCGGCTAAATTAATTACTGCTCCGCTGCTTTTAAGTGAATTTAAAAAGAAAATTGTATAAAATAATCCTCCAACAATGAAAAACAATAATAATAGTATTGGTACAAAAACTTTTAATTTCATTTGTTTCATTATATGTTTTTTCCCCTTTTATTTACTCTTCGTTTATTTTTATAACTGATTTATACTAAATTAGGTTATTGTAAAATTTCCTCTTCGGGAATGTTATAATTTTTTTGTTCTACAGCATAATTATCTTTTTGTGCTAAAGAATCTTTATCAATTGTAAAATTTTCAATAGCTCCTTGCAACGTTTCCATTAGGTTTTCCAAATCGGTAGTTGCGCTGGCAATTTGCTGTAAACCGATTGCAGATTCTGAAGCGACATTGTTTATGATAGCAATATTTTGTTCAACTTGTTCTGCGGCAGAAGCTTGCTCTTTACTTGCATTTGCAACTTCATTAATATTTTCTACTACAACATTTGTAGATTCAATAAATTTTTTCATTACATCAACAACTTTTTGTGTAAGCTCTTTCCCTTGTTGAACTTCTTGATTACCATTGTTTATAGACTTAACGGCACTATTTACTTCCGTTTGAATATTTTTAATTACGGTGGAAATTTCTTCTGTTGCTTGTGTGGTTCTTTGAGAAAGTTTTCTAACTTCGTCGGCAACCACTGCAAAACCTCTACCATGTTCACCTGCTCTGGCGGCCTCAATTGCGGCATTTAAAGCTAATAGGTTTGTTTGGTCTGCAATTTCATTTATAACACCTATAATATCTCCAATGTGTTCGTTGTTTTTACCTAATTCGGTAATTTTATTAGCGGCTTCCTCAACAATTTCGGCAACTTTTTCCATACCTTCTACAGAAGCTTGAACAACTTTCCCGCCTTCTTCGGCTAAAGCTCCGGCTTCTTGAGCGGATTCGGCAGCTAATGCGGCATTTTGTGTTGTAGCAATAATTGTTTGTGTCATTTCTTCAATAGCACGTGTAATATCCGTTGTTTGCGTACTTTGTTCTTGAGCATTTGATGCCATTTCTTCGGCACTTGCGGATATATCCAAACTTACAGATGAGGTTTGTTTAATAGCTTGAATTAAAACATAAATTATTTCCTTAATATTATCTAAAGATTGATTAAAACCTATATATAGTTTTTTCATTAATTCATTTTCATTATCAACGGTAAGATGAGCGGTCAAATTACCATGTGCAAATTTATCCATCGAAATTAGTAATCTTTCGGCTTTATTTTCAATAACTTGTTTTTCATTTATTAATTGTTCACTATATTTTTTCAACATTTTATCGGCATTAGATAATGTTGTAACAAATGAACCTTTCAATCCTTTTGCTAATACAGGTCTGAAATATTTTTTATTGGTAATATATTCTATTGATGTTGATAACTCTTTTACCAATGCTTCAAATTGATCGGTTGTGTCGTTCAAATTCCAATAAATTTTTCCGAACTCATCTTTGTTTTTTATAAAAGTTATTCGTTTGGACAAATCACCGTTTGATAAATGATTTAGATGATTATTCAATATCTCAAGGGAATTAAGAAAATAGTTTATAATTTGATTGGATATAAGAATTAAAATTACCAATAATAATAAAGCCGATATATAAAAGATTATATCAATTCCAATTTTATCCGAAGTAATTTCATTTAATTCTTTTACCGAAAAATTTTTTTCTCCATTTAAAACTTTTGTATAATAACTCTTAGTTAATTCCGTTTGCCGATTTGCATCGTTAAGTTTTAACGCAACGGCAATTCCGAAAAAAACCATAAACAAACCCATAACGGCGGCACGAAAATATATACCTTTTTTTACGGATGTATAATTATAAAGCGAAAATAAATTCTTCATAAGTCATACCTTTTTCATTTAATAATTTATTTAATAGCTTTTCCGAAGCTTGCATACCTTCCTTTTTGCCATATTTTTTTTCTTCTTCAAGCAGTGTTTTATATAAAGATTTAACTTTACTAAGTTTATGTTCGTCCGGTTTTCTTCTTACGGAATAATAGCCTTGTAGGGTTCCCTTATTGTCATAAACGGGTGTTATATTTGCATCAACCCAATAATAGGAACCGTCTTTTGCCAAATTTTTTACATAAGCATTTATTTCCCTTCCTTCTTTTACCGTATCCCAAAGTAATTTAAAAACCACTCTCGGCATATCCGGATGTCTAACAATATTATGTTGTTGCCCCAATAATTCATGTTCATCATATTTAGCAAATTCCATAAATATTTGATTGCAATAAGTAATAACGCCGGTTGGATCTGTTTTTGAAACAATAAAATCATTTTCCCTCATTACATTTTCAACATTTGTGGGTTGAATTTTCGGTCTCATTTTAACTCCTCATTCATTCTATTGGAATATAGGACTATATATTTTTTGTGATATACAACATAATTATCGCAAAAAAATTTGCACGGTTTAGTGTTTTTAAAAAGATATTTTTTTGAAATCTCGAAACTTTAAATTATTTTGTAACATACAAATTACACATAAAGGTCTGTTTTGAAACATATCTTAAAACATCAAAAAAATAATTTTTTCATAAAATCTTTTCTATCATTTGGAGGTAATTAATGGGCTGGTTATCTGATCGATTAAGTTCTTCAATAGGAAAGAAAATTATTATGGCTTTAACAGGTTTACTGTTATTACTGTTTTTAATTATCCACCTATTGAATAATCTACTTTTATATGTAGGGCCGGAATCGTTTAACGAAAATGTTGAACGTTTGGAAGCAATTAAACCATTTGTTCGGATAATTGAAATTCTTTTAGCAATATTATTCGGTTTCCATATTTTTAACGCAATAAAATTATGGTACGAAAATAAGAAAGCTAATCCGAATAAATATGCAATCAATGTAAGTTCGGAAAACACTACGGTTTTTTCGAGAAGCATGGTAATAACCGGCGTAACAATAGGAATATTTTTACTTATTCATTTGGCAACTTTTTGGAGAACATTTAATTTTGAAGTGGAATCTACCAATGGTGCACATCAATTTTATGAAGTTATCCAAAATGCATTTGCAAATCCTTTTATATCGTTATTTTATTTTATAGTAATGGTAGTATTAGGATTTCACTTAAAACATGCATTTCAAAGTGCATTTCAAACAATGGGTTGGAGGCATCCGAAATACACCCCGATTGTTGAAAAAATAGGTACTGCAATAGCTATTATAATTGCAATTGGTTTTGCGTCAATTCCCATTTTCTTTTATATATCTTCATTGGGAGGTAAATAATGGTAAAATTAAATTCAAATATTCCGGAAGGACCACTTGCGGAAAAATGGACAAATCATAAGTTTAAAATGAAACTTGTTAACCCGGCAAACAAAAGGAAATTTGATGTAATTGTTGTTGGTACGGGTTTAGCAGGTGCCGGAGCAGCTGCTACCTTGGGTGAATTAGGTTATAAAGTAAAATCGTTTACTTATCACGATTCCAGCAGAAGAGCACATTCAATAGCCGCTCAAGGCGGAATTAATGCGGCCAAAGATTATCAAAACGACGGAGATTCGGTTTACCGTTTGTTTTACGATACGATTAAAGGAGGAGATTTCAGATCTCGTGAAGCCAATACTTACAGATTGGCTGAAGTTAGTAATAACATTATAGATCAATGTGTTGCACAAGGAGTTCCTTTTGCACGTGAATACGGCGGTACTTTGGCTAACCGTTCTTTTGGTGGGGCTCAAGTTTCCAGAACTTTTTATGCCCGCGGCGAAACCGGTCAACAATTATTACTTGGAGCTTACAGTTCGTTAAACAGACAAATAAAATTAGGCAATGTTGAAATCTATCCGAGACGAGAAATGCTGGATTTGGTTATTGTTGACGGAAGAGCAAAGGGAATAATTGTTAGAAATTTATTAACGGGAAAAATTGAAAGATATTCCGCCCAAGCAATTGTTTTGGCTACCGGCGGATATTCTAACGTATTTTTTCTTTCAACAAATGCCATGAACTCAAATGCTACTGCAGCTTGGCGGGCACATAAAAGAGGTGCTACTTTTGCAAATCCTTGTTACACTCAAATTCACCCCACATGCATACCTGTTCATGGAGAAGGACAATCCAAACTTGTTTTGATGAGTGAAAGTTTAAGAAACGACGGTAGAATTTGGGTACCGGATAAAGTTGGAGACAATAGACCTCCGGCCGAAATTCCCGAAAACGAAAGAGATTATTATTTGGAAAGAAGATATCCTTCTTTCGGTAATTTGGCTCCGAGAGATATTTCTTCGCGAAGCGCCAAATATGCTTGCGACGACGGAAAAGGAATAAATGGCGGTAGAGCAGTTTATCTTGATTTTGCCGATGCAATTAAAAGATTGGGAGAACAAACAATTAAAGAACGTTATGGAAATCTTTTTGAAATGTATGAAAATATAACCGGCGAAAATCCGTATAAAGTTCCTATGAAAATCTACCCGGCACCACATTATACAATGGGAGGATTGTGGGTAGATTATAATCTTATGAGCAATGTTCCCGGTCTATTTGTTGCCGGTGAAGCTAATTTTTCCGATCATGGCGCAAACAGATTGGGTGCAAGTGCTTTAATGCAGGGTTTGGCTGACGGTTATTTTATTATTCCTTATTCAATCGGAAATTACTTTGGTAGTGAAAAACCGGATAAAGTTGATACCGATAGAAGCGAGTTTAAAGAAGCGGAAAACAATGTTAATAATATCATTAATAAATTGCTTTCTATTAACGGAAAACAAACCGTTGACGAAATTCATAAAAAACTTGGTGAACTTTTAATTGATAAAGTGGGAATGTCCAGAAGCGAACAAGGACTGAAACAAGTTATCAAAGATATTAAAGCATTAAGAGAAGAATTTTGGACTGATGTAAAAGTAACCGGAAAAGCCGATGAACTGAATCAAAATTTGGAAAGAGCAGGTAGGGTTGCTGATTTTCTGGAACTCGGTGAACTTATGGCGGTTGATGCATTAAACAGAGACGAATCCTGCGGTGCTCATTTTAGAGAAGAACATCAAACCGAAGATGGAGAAGCAGTTAGAAATGATGAAGATTTTGCTTATGTTGCCGCTTGGGAATATATTAAACCGGGCGAATGGGAATTGAATAAAGAAAACCTTGAATTTGAATTTGTAAAATTTGCTACAAGGAGTTATAAATAATGAGCGAAAAAATAAATTTAACATTAAATATTTGGCGACAAAAATCCGCCGATTCGAAGGGAAATTTTGAACAATTTAAAGTATCCGTATCGCCGCATGCTTCAATATTGGAAATGCTTGATGAATTAAACAACAATTTGGAACGTGAAGGTAAAATCCCCATTGCTTTCGAAAGCGATTGCAGAGAAGGAATTTGCGGAACTTGCGGTTTGGTTGTTAACGGACATCCTCATGGTAAAATTCCTAAACAAGCTACCTGTCAACTTCACATGCGAAATTTTAAAGATGGTGAAACTCTGTACATAGAACCTTTTAGAGCAACGCCTTTTAAAATAATCAAAGATTTAATTGTTGATAGAAGCGGCTTCGACAGTATCCAACAAGCCGGCGGTTATATTTCATTTAATACCGGAAGTGCACCGGATGCTAACAATATTCCCATATCCAAACAAATTGCAAATTTAGCTCTTGATGCAGCCGAATGTATTGGTTGCGGTGCTTGTGTTGCCGCTTGTAAAAACTCTTCGGCTATGTTGTTTGTCGGTGCCAAAGTATCGCAATTTGCATTGTTGCCGCAAGGTCAACCCGAAAGATACAGCAGAGTGGAAAAAATGGTTATTGCAATGGACGAAGCCGGTTTTGGTAGTTGCACAAATACTTATGCTTGTGAAGCCGAATGCCCCAAAGGAATTTCAGTTTCCAACATTGCAAGAATGAACAGGGATTATTTAAAATCAACTTTTGTTTCCGAATAGTAATCTTAGTATTTAATAAAAGGGAATACGATAAAATGTATTCCCTTTTACATAAAAATTATATCAATAATTTTTCATAATACTTTGAAGTTCCGGTATCAATTATTTCCAGAATTATTTTTTTTATTGCTTCTCCTATTCCGTTTATTCTTTTCAGCTCCGTTCTTATTGCCGAAACGGATGTATTTAATTGCGAAATTTTATAAGCGGCATATCCGAAATTGGATTTATAATTTTTTAATTTTAGCAAATAATCTATATGCTCCAGTATAACTATTACCAAATCGTTTTCATTTAAAATTGTATTGTAAAGATAAGGCGGAATCCGTTTTGGTATTTTGTATTTTTTTGCAACCAAATCGAAAGTAAAATTTATTGTGTTGTAATATTCTTTTGTTGCATTTCCCCAATTATCATCTTTGTAAATG
>JALSTL010000106.1 GCA_026983755.1 Melioribacteraceae bacterium
CAAAACCAAAACTAAATAAGAAGAAAGTGGTTGCGGTAATTAAATGGGTTGACGGTACTATAATTGATTCGGTCTTTGAAGTAAAAGATTAGCAATCAGTCCGGCTTAATAAATTACAGCGAAAAAATTAAATTGCAAAAAGAGAACCGATCAATAATGTTAAATAGATAACAATGAGAATGATATTTTTTTTATCTACCTTTTCTTCCAACGGTAAATTAAAATTGTAATCTTTAGGCTGCCACCTTTCGTTATTTTCTTTTTCGTTACGTGCTAAATTATTCATGAGAAATTATTTTAATATTAAATTTTTTAATTATTATTAAAATTTAATATCATCAAATTACCCAAACATCAATAAATTCAATGTGCTTTAAATCACACGTAAATACTGGCAATTTATTTTTAATAGTATAATAACTTTAACCCGAATTATGCAATAGAAAAACAGAATAGTTCTAAACTATTGTAATAAAAGCAATTATTCCAAAGTATAACATTAGGAAGGATTAAATAAAAAAGTATCTTCAACTTGTTGAATATTAAAGTTTTATAAACAATATCCAAATTATAATGCATAATTTTAGTTTAATCTTAAATTAATTGAAATTATTTTTACATTTTACAAGAAAATCTTCTACACCTTTAACAATTTGTTTGGCAATTTTATTTTTAAATTTTCCGCTCATCAATTTCATTTCATCGGAAGGATTGGAAATAAAAGCTGTTTCAACCAATACATTTGGAATTTCCGTGGGTGAATTTAATATAAAATTAAAACTTCCAACATTACCAAACGGTTCTAATTTTAAGCTTAACATTCTTTTATAAATTGCTAATGATAACGGTCTGTAGCAAAGATGTTTATAAAATGTTGCCGTTCCTTTTGTTTTTATGGGATCGGAAGTTAATCCTATTGAATTGGCATGAATACTTATTAAAATATCACCATCTAACTTTTTAATTTTTTCCAATCTTTCAATTGATTTACTTTCTATATCTCTGTTTCGCGTTAAAATTACTTTGGCACCTTTCTTTTTTAATTGTTTTGCCAATCTTTTTACAATATCCAAAGTAACGTTTTTTTCTAATAATCCGGTTGAACCGAGGGCTCCTCTGTTGTTTCCGCCGTGTCCGGCATCTAAAATAAATGTCAAATTCGAAATTCTCAATTTTCTTGGTTGCTTCTTTACTCTAATTTGTAATGCTTTGTTTTTATATGAAATATTATAACCCCAAATTTGTTTGTGCGTTGGTTCTATAATAATTCTAAATAAATCCTTCCCCACTTGCTTATAGTATAAGTTTTTAATTTCTTTTGCCGATATATGTTGAGTAATCCAATTTGTATTTGATGTAGCTCCATAAATATCCACAATTATTCTGGTTGGATTTATTTCTTGTCTGGTTGAGTACGGAAGTTTTTCATTTAAGTTAATAATAATTTTATCATATTTTTTACCACCGTAAACCGCCCAGGAATCTGTAAGAGATTTAGGCGGTAATGTACCGAAAGGTAAAAGCTCCACTTGTTCTTTTGGAATCCATGCAATCATATTATTTGTCAATCTTACTCTATACTGCTTTCCTTTCATTCCGTCTATTGTAAGTTTAATGCCTTTTTCCAAAAAACTTAACTTTGCCCCTCCAAGTCTGTTAGTCCCCAAACCGTAATTTAAATAAGATCGTTCAGAAGTAATAACACCAACTCTCGGTAACATACTTGGAATTATGGAAACTTTGGCTTTGGAATATTTTTTAATTTCTCTACCGTTTTTTTCCATCTTAAATGTAATCGATTTATCGAGAAATCGATCCTCAGGTTTTACTTTATAAATTCCCGTATATATTCCTTTTACGCCACCGGTTTCTTCTGAGGATATTTCCGTCATTGTCAAACCGTTCATAAATGTAACTTTGCAACCGGGTGTTCCTTTCAGTCTTACTTTTAAAATATCATTATTATTTAACCATAAATCTTCATTAGGTAACATAAGTGTATCTTCAATTACCAAGTTAGATGATGTTGTTGTTTTAAGTTTATTATCCTTCCTGATAATAGTGATTTTTTTGCCGATGGTTCTGTTACTTTTGTATGTAGATTTAATAATTATTTTATTAACACCAATTTTAAGATTAAGCAATCCGGCAAATGCACCGCTCGGATATACTTTATATTTTTTTCCGTTTACGGTTACTCTACTACCGGGCAATGTATTCCCGGCAAGTCTGTATTTGGAATAATATGTTTCAGTTGGATTTTCTTCCGGAACAATTATAGAAATGTAATTCTTTTTATTATAATGTCTTTTTTGTGCGGTAAGATTTAACGTAAAAAAAACTAATGCAAATAGGAATAAATATTTTTTTGTTTTGTCCAATGTATTACCTTTTGTGATAAATAAAAATTGTAACTTACGGATAGAAATATAATTTTATTAATTATTAAAAACTAAATCTAAAATTATTTTGCTGAAAAATATTT
>JALSTL010000107.1 GCA_026983755.1 Melioribacteraceae bacterium
TTGCGTCCGAAGCATTGGAAATAAGCTCACGTAAAAATATTTCTTTATGAGTGTAAAGCGAATGAACTAAAATATCCAACAGTTGTTTTATTTCCGCTTTAAATTCAAATTTTGCCTCGGCAGTTTTCGTTTTTGGCATAATTCCTCCGTTTATCTTTTTCTTAGTTTATTTTTTCTTAATTAAATTTTTCGTTTTGTATGACAAATATACTTACAAAAAAGTTCCTAATTTTCCATTATTATTTGATGCAAAAGTAAGTAAAAAGTTTTAGAAAATAAAAAGACCGAAGAATGTTGTATTGGTAAAATAAATTGAATTTCGAATTATTCCGTTTTCATAAATATTATCTTATTACTAAATAAGTTTATACTTTTTTTTTTAGGAATTTCGGGAAATATGGTTTGGAAAAATAAATTAAACAAATATTAAAACAAACAGGTAAGCTTATTTTATAAATTGCGTAATAAAAATAAATTCATAATGTTTTAATTTTTAAGCAATAGTTTATTGTAAACAAAATCATCATTTAAGATATTAACCGTAGTAGCAAATTGGTTGTCATGTTTAAGTGATTCAATTATTCTTCCTTTTCTACCATTGGCTCTTGCAGCAAGTTCTTTTTTTATTTCCGCAATAATATCTTTTTTATATTTTGTCAACTCTTTTTCTTTAACTTTTGCAAACTTACTTTTTAATTTTTCAATTTCAGTTAACAAATCGGAATCATAACCGTCATTTTCAAATGTATCTTCAAGTTCGTTTAAAAGTTTTTCGGAATTAGAAATATATTTGAATTTTTCTTGTTTCAGATGTTCCATAAAATCATTAAATAAATCATCATCGGTTTTTGTATTGATAATATCTTCCGTATTAGTATTAAAAAATCTTGTAGCAAATCGAAAGAACATTCCTTTGGCCAACAGTACTTTTACAAAAGGTGATTCGGAAGAATTTTGAATAACCGAATCGGGTGTAATTCCGCCGCCGGCAAATACCTTTCTGTGATTATCGGTAAAAAACATCCCGTTATTTTTTTGTATTGTACTTTTAAAAACATCTTTCCCTTTTGAATAATCTATTTTTTGAATACATCTTCCGCTTGGTGTGTAATATCTTGCCGTAGTAAGTTTAAGAGATGTATTAAAAGAAAGCGGAACAACGGTTTGAACCAGACCTTTACCAAAAGATTTTGTTCCAACAACAATTGCTCTATCATGATCTTGCAAAGCGCCGGTAACAATTTCGGAAGCTGAAGCCGAGCCGTTGTTTATTAACACCGCAAGTTTTATTTTTTTTGCTATAGGTTCTTCTTTGGCTTTATAGATTTGCACTTTATTATTTCTACCTTTAATGGAAACTACAATTTGATTTTTTTTAAGAAATTTTTCACAAACATCAACAGCAGCATCCAAAAGTCCGCCGGGGTTCCCTCGTAAATCCAACACAATAGATTTAATATCTTTTTGACTTTGCAGCTCTTGTATAGCTTTTCGTATTTCGTCTCCGGCACTTCTTGTAAAACCGCTTAGTTTTAAATAAGCGTTATTACTGTTTTCAGGAACAAAACCGTAATAGGTTAAGTTTTTTATTTCTATTTCTTCACTTACCAAATTAAACACGAGCGGTTCTTTAATGCCATCACGTTGAATTGTAACGGATATTTCCGTACCAGGTTCTTTTTTTAAGTACTCACTAAGTTTACCGTAATTTTTTCTTGAGATTTCTATACTGTCTATTTTAACAATTACGTCACCAATTCTAATTCCTTGTCTTTGAGCGGAATACCCTTCAATTAAATCCACAACAGTAACTTTATTATTATGAATTCCTACGGTTGCACCAATACCGCCGTATTTACCTTTTGTTATTATATCTATATCTTTTTGATGATTTTCATCTATGTAAACCGTATAAGGATCAAGTTTGGCAAGCATACCTTTTATACCTTCTAACATAAAAGGTTCGGGTTTTACTTCGTCAACATAATTTATTGCAATTTCTTTATAAACTCTTCCGAAAATATCTATACCTTTGGACATTTGAAAATAAATATCGGAATCACCATTAACAAAACCGAATAAAATCAATATCAAAATCGGAAACATTATTTTAATTAATTTTTCTCTCATTACTTTTGTTCTTCCTTAATTAAGTTTTCAATTTGCATTATAATGTTTTTATGGATTTCATCTATTTTCATTAAACCGTTTATAATTACAAAACGTTCCTCTTTTTGTGCTAACTTTTTATATCCTTTTCTAACATTTTCATAAAAATTATTTTTAGAAACTTCAATTCTATCAAGTTCTTTGTTATTTAATTTTGCTTTTCTTTTTAATATTTCTTCAACAGGCAAATCAATAAAAAAAGTTATATTCGGAACAGCTGTAGAAATTGCAAATTTTTGTAAATCGGTTATAAATTTAATATCTATTCCTCTGCCATAACCTTGATAGGCAATAGACGAATCGTGAAATCTATCTGATATAACTATATAATTTAGCTTTAAGAAAGGTATTATTTTTTCTCTAACAAGCTGAGCACGACCGGCGGCAAACAACAATGCTTCGGTTTCCATAGTCATTTCGCTATTATCCTTATCAAGCAAAAGTTCCCTTATTTTTTCGGAAATTTTAACACCGCCCGGTTCTCTGATAATTATTATTTTTTTATTTTGTTTTTCAAAATATTTTCTCAACAATTCAACTTGTGTGGATTTTCCACAAAAGTCCAAGCCTTCGAAGGTTATAAACATATTAGTATTTTTTTATTATATATTCTATTTTTTGTGGTATCTTATCTATTATTTCGGTATATCTCGGAACTGTAATTATAGGTGCTACGGCACCGGATTTATCATTCATAACTTGTACAAATTTTACATAAGCTACAATATCGGAATTTTTCATCTTACTTAATAAGTTAATTCCACCGCGTAAAGTAATGTTAATTTTTTGTGGTGATAAAATTACATCGTAACCTTGCGGTACATTTGTAACTCCAACTTTAATATTAGCAAATGTTTTATCAACAATTTTTTGAACATCGAAATCAAGTTTGCATTTTTCTTTTTCAAGTTTAATATAAGGAATTTTTTTTATTCTAAGCGTTACGGTTGTATGTTTTTCCAAACCGGTAATTTCGGTAAATTCCGTTTTTACGGTTTTTATTTTTTTCACCAAACTTTTCGGTCCGCTTATAATAACCGAATCCGGTTTAACATTTATTTTAGATACTAATTTATAACCCGGCACATATTTCAGGTTAACGTTAGGAAGAACTTTAATTTTTTTCTTTATTTTTTGTTCTAGGTTAATTGTTATTTTCTCCGGAGTAATTTTATCTAATTGTAAATTTGCGGAAAGCCATTGGTTTTTATTTAAAGATTTAATAATTGAAATTGAATGTAATCCTTTTTTCTTGGGAGAATTAATATAAAATTTCGGTGTTCTTCCGAATGTTTGCTTAGCTAAAATCCATCCTTGTCCTTTAATATTAACCGTTACTTCGTTTGTAGAAATAAAACTGATTGCGGTTTGCTCAGGTATATTTTTAATAATTATAGGTAAATTAAGTGCTATCGAAAAATCTCCGGAAAACGATACGAACGTCCAAAGAAGAGTAGAGAATGCAATCACCAGACCAATTGTAATTATTTTTCGTTTCATAAAACAATATAAAAAACTCCACAAATTGTGGAGTTAAATTTTAAGTATCTTTACTAATAAACAACTATCTCATTTTTTTGAAATAATCCAACAGTTTAGCTCTGTTGGCTTTGGAAATTTCCCTTCCTTTAATTGGAAATTCAATAAAACTTCTTGCTAATTTTCTTAATGCATGAACATTAAGTGTTTCCAATTGATCAAACGGAGGAATTTTTCCGGATAATTTTCCGCCGGATTTTGAAGATTTAACAACATCCGTTTTGCTTTGCACTTTGGCATTTTTCTCTACGTATTTATATTCTTCGGTTTTCTTTTTTTGTTTTTCTTTTTCCGATATTTTTTTTCCGGCGGTATTTTGCAATATTGTTTTTGTTCGAACCGATTTATCTTTTTGTCGGTTAATATCTTTTTTATCTTTATTATTTGTAATGAGAATATCTATTTGATTATCCGGGCGCGGAATAACATGAGCGGAAATAAGCTGACCAACTCTTTGTGCGGCAACCGAACCGGCATCAACGGCAGATTTAACTGCAGCAACTTCACCGATAATTTTAATAACCATAAGTGCTCCGGTAACTTTTTCTTTACTTACAATTTTTACCTCGGCAGCTTTTGCCATTGCATCGGCGGCTTCAATAGCACCAACCAAACCTTTGGTTTCAATTAAACCTAAAGCTAAATTCATTATTATACCCAATTAAGAACGTTGGGGTAAAATCATTTCCACATCGGAATGTGGTCTTGGAATTACATGTACCGAAACCAATTCGCCAACTCTTTGAGCTGCAGCTGCTCCGGCATCGGTAGCGGCTTTAACGGCGCCAACATCTCCGCGAACCATTACCGTAACATAACCTCCGCCTATAATTTCTTTACCAAGTAATTCTACTTTTGCGGCTTTAACCATTGCATCGGCAGCTTCTATAGAACCTACCAAACCTTTAGTTTCAATCATTCCAAGTGCGTCAAGTGTCATAAATTTGTGCTCCCAATTTGATTATTGTTTAATTGAAAAATACCTTATAAAATGAAAAATGTCAAATAGAACTTTTTTAAAAGTTACTTTGCTCCGCTTAAATTATTATTGGAATTTTTATGTAAAATTATTTTACAAATATTTTTTTCGGATTGTTTTATTATTCATTTGAGGAAATAAAAATTCTTAATTTTCAGAATCCGAATCTGATAATAAAAAGTTTATTTTTTTAATTACTATTATTTAGAAAATCGCTTAGAATTACAGCGGCGGCTTTTTTATCTACAAGCGATTTGTCTCTTCTTTTTTTTCTGGATTTTACTACTTCCATTATTTGTTCGGTTGCTATTGCAGAAGAATATCTTTCGTCAACTAATGTTACGGGTATTTTTATTTTTGTATTTAGTTCGGATAAAAATTTTTCCACTTGTACTGTGATATGGGATTTATTTCCGTTCTCTTTAAGAGGATATCCCAAAATTATTTTTTCTATATTATAATTTTTTATAATAGATAAAAATTCATTCCAAAAATTTTTATTGTTTTCCAAAGTAATAAGTGGTATGGCAAATATTTTAAGCGGATCGGAAATTGCAATACCTATTCTTTTTATTCCGTAATCTATTGCTAATATTCTTTTGGGATTATCGAGTAATAAATTCATAATTATTCTATCCGGCTGCATCAAAACGGTGAACGGAATAGATGCCTTTATTTCTTTTCAGTTTTTCTATTAAATTATTTAATTGTTTTAGGTTTTCTATATATACTGTTATTTGTCCCTCAAAAACGGAATCGTTAGATGAAATATTAACGGATTTAATGTTTGTATTTTTAAAACCGGCAATACTATTTGATATATCTTTTAAAATACCGGGTCTGTCTTCTCCTTTAATTGATATACCCGCAAGAAAATGCGTTCCTTTTGTTCGGGGCCATTCTACTGGAACCAATCTGTTTTCGTTATGCTCCGAAAGAGTAAGAAGATTTTTACAATTTTTTCTGTGAATTTTTATTCCTTCTCCAATTGTTATATAACCGATTATAGGATCTCCGGGAATAGGATTACAACATTTTGCATAATTATATACCAAGCCTTTATGTTCGCCACCAACAACCAAATCTCCGGCATCTTTACGCGCCAATTGGGCAAAGCTGTTAAATTCCAAACTATGAGCAATTTCTTCTTTCGGTGTTTCGGGAGCAAGGATGTCATCAAGATTAATCTTTTCTTGGGCAACAGCAATAAAAAATTTCGATTTGTTCTCGTATTTAAGTTTTGAAATTAATTTGTTTAATTCATTTGATGTAAAAACCATTTTTAATTTTTTAAGTTTCTTTTCCCAAATCTCTTTTCCGGCATTAACGGCAATGTCTTCTTCTTTTTTAATAAATTTTCTAATATTGGATTTGGCTTTATGCGTTTTAACAAACTGCAACCAACTTCTATTGGGATGTTGATTTTTAGATGTTAATATTTCCACTTGATCTCCACTGTTTAATACGGTACTTAACGGAACTATTTTGCCGTTTACTTTTGCACCAATGCAATGGTAACCCACTTTACTGTGAATTTCATAAGCAAAATCGACAGGTGTTGAATTTGTAGGTAATATTTTCAAATCTCCTTTTGGTGTAAATATATAAATTTCATCTTGATATAAATTCAATTTGAAACTGGCTAAAATTTCATTACTTGCTTCACCTTTTGATGAAACACTTTCAAAAATATCTCTTATCCAATTTACCCATTCTTCCAAATCCGGATTACTACTTGAAATGTTTTCTTTATATTTCCAATGTGCCGCAACACCTTTTTCGGCTATTTCGTGCATTTTTCTTGTCCTTATTTGAATTTCTACAAGCTTGCCTTCCGGACCAATTACAGTATTATGAATTGACTGGTAATTGTTTTTTTTCGGTACTGAAATAAAATCTTTAAATCTATCGGGAATAGGTTTAAATAATTGATTAAAAATTCCCAAAACATAATAGCAATCGTTAATATCGTTACTTTCAAGAATAATTCTAATTGCAGATAGGTCGTATATATCTTCCAACGGTTTGTTTTGTTCAATCATTTTTCTGTAAATGCTGTAAAAGTGTTTAGGGCGTCCGTCAATTTCGAATTTGAGATCGTGTTCTTTTAGTTTTTTTATTATAGGTTCCGTTACTCTTTTTATGTAAGCTTCTCTTTCTTTTCTTGTTTCTTGTAGTTTTTTTGCAATTTCGTTGTATGCTTCTTTGTTTAAGAATTTAAATGCCAAGTCTTCCAATTCCCATTTAACCCTTGCCAAACCGAAACGATGCGCAAACGGAGCGTATATTTCCAATGTTTCCATTGCAATTCGTCTTTGTTTGTGCGGACTAACAAACTCCAATGTTCTCATATTATGAAGTCTATCTGCAAACTTAACAAGTATAACACGAACGTCGTTTATCATTGAAAGTAAAAGTTTTCTGTAGTTTTCAGCTTGTGTAATATTCTGTCCGTGAAACACACCGCCTATTTTAGTTACTCCATCAACAATATCGGCTATTTCTTTACCAAACTCTTGTTCAATAAATTCTATACTAACATCAGTATCTTCAACAACATCATGCAGAAGTGCACTTATAACGGATACATCATCAAGCGGAATTTCTCTGGCAACAATCATAGCCACTTCGTAAGGATGAATAAAGTATGCTTCTCCCGAAGCTCTGAAGTGATTTTTATGTGCTTCAAAACTTAGTTTAAATGCTTTTTTTATTAATAATTCGTTTACCGAACGTAAATTTTCCTTGCATATTTTTAATAAGTTTTGAAGAAGTTTTTTTACTTTATCATCTGTTAGTTTCATAATTTATTTTGTTGTTGCTTTACTTTAACAATTTTCGTTTTAATTGCTTTACTCTTTCAATTCTTTTTTCCAGTCTTTGTTTAATTTTAACAGAATTAATTTCAAAATCAAGTATTTCATTACATAATTTTAATGCTTTGTTTTTATCGTTTTTCTTGTAATATAGCATTGCCAATTTATGTTTTAGAACTATGTCGTTATACATATTTCTGAATTTCAATGTTTCTAGGGAAGTTAGTATTTCTTTATAGGTAGAAATTGATTTGTTAATATCGGTATCTTCGTATGCTCTTGCCAAACTCCATTTGAAAAATCTTGATTCTGGATATTTTTTTAACATTTTTTTTGCCAAGTATATTGCTTTGTTGTTTTCTCTATAATCTATGTAAATCCAAATTAAAGAATAAGCGGCAAGATAAAAATTATATGAAGAATGTTTAACTGCTTTTTCCAATAAATTGATTCCTTTTTTTCTGTCGTCTTTAATAAACGGGAGCCATAAAAGATATTTTGTTTTTGCGCTTTTCCAATATGTATAAGTTCCAGCGGCAATGTAAGCTTCGTAAAAGTTCGGTTTTATTTCCATACATTTTTTAAAACTTTTTAAAGATTTTACACCATTTGACAATGCTGTAAAAATATTATTTTGTAAAGCGTTATAATAAGCGGAATAGCCCGATATTAGAGCTTGGTAATAATTATTCCAAAGATTTTTATTATCTTTATTCAACAGCTTTTTTGTTTTTTTGCGGGCTTCATCCAAAAGACTATCTATATACTGATTATGAAATCCTTCTTCGTAATCAGCAGACTTTGCTATTTCCGTTGCCGCCATATAAATATTTCCCAAAGGGTTATCCGGGTATGTTTTTTCAAGGAAAGCAAATGTATTTTTTGCCACGGAATAATTTTGCAATAAAATTTGATTTATTCCGGCAGCTAAAAGAGAATCAACAACCTTATCGGGAAAAGTTTGAGCCGAAAGAGTTGTAAAAAAACTTAGATAAATTATGAAATTTTTAAAGCGTACCAAAAGTTCTGTCTCCGGCATCACCCAAACCTGGCAATATATATCCGTTGGAATTAAGTTCTCTATCTAAAGTAGCAGTGTATATCGGAACATCCGGATGCTCTTTGGATAAACGTGCCACACCTTCGGGCGCAGCAATTAAAGAAGCCATTACGCAATCATTAGCTCCTTTGTCTTTTAAAAATTGAAAAGCCGCCGAAGCACTTCCACCGGTTGCAAGCATAGGGTCCAATACAATAACTTTCGAAGTATCGAGATTTTTTGGTGCTTTATAGTAATAGTCTATTGGTTTAAGCGTTTGTTCGTCTCGCTGCAAACCGATGTGACCAACTTTTGCATTTGGTATCATTTCAATAAATGAATTAACCAAACTTAATCCCGCACGTAAAACCGGAACAAGCACAATTTGTTTTTTTAAGTTATAACCTTTTGTAATTTCAAGGGGTGTTTCAACTTCAAATTCTCTTAGTTCAAACTCGTTACTAATTTCAATTGCAAGTGCGTAAGCTATTCTTCTTAAAGCCAAACGGAATTGGTATTCCTTTGTTTCTTTATTTCTTAAATATGTAATGTCTCTGCTAATTAAAGGATTGGAAACTAGTTTCAGATTATCCATAAATATTCTCCTTTATTTTTCTACCCAGCACCGAAAGTAAATTAACAAACGGCGAAAGAGGAGGTGTATAGTTGTAATCCATTTCGGATAGGGAAAATACCGAATTTTTATTATAAATCATATTGCTGATTATATCTGCATATCCGGAAACTTCCGTTTTGCCTACAAATGTGGCTCCGAGTATTATTTTTTTATTTGTATCATAAATAATTTTACCGAATACTTTTTCCGAACAAGGCATTACTTTTACTTTGTTGGGAACTACCGCAGTAACATTTCGAGCAGGATAATTATTTTCGATTATTTGTTTTGTTGTTAAACCTACATGAGCAATAAAATTATCAAATAATTTAAATGCGGTGTTTAAAATAACCGGTTTGGCAGAAGCATTTCCACCGGCGGCATTTACACCTGCAATATGACCAAAATGATGTGCAAGTGTGGCAAGCGGAATATAATCGTTTTTATTTGTTATTTTATTTACAACTTCAATATTATCACCGGCTGCATAAATATGCGGATTGGATGTTTTTAATTTGCTATCGACAATCACACCGCCGAATTTTCCTAATTTCAAATTAGCGGTTTCAGCCAGATAGTTATTCGGTTTTACTCCTGCGGCAACTATTGCCAAATCAAAATCTATATATCTTCCCTTATATTTAAATTGTTTGAATTTATTATCGGAAATTATGAATTTGCTTTTTTCATCCGAAGTTAAGAAACTTACTTTGTTTTTTGTTAAAAAATCCAAAATAAAATATCTTGCTTCTTCTTCCATAGTAGGCATAGGCAATTTTTCCAAATCCAACACCGAAACATCATAACCTATTTGTTTAAATGCGCCTGCAGTTTCCAATCCGATATAACCGGAACCAATTATTAAAATTTTACCTTTTGTTAATTTGGAAATATAATTTTTAATATTTAAGTAATCATTTACGGATTTTAACTTGAAAACATTTTCCAAAGAAAAAGGAAGTTCGGAAATCTCTTTTGCTACAGAACCCGTTGTTAAAATAACTTTGTCGTAATTGAATTCAACAGTTCTGTTTGTATTTTTATCAACTACTTCCAGCTCTTTATATTTTGTATCAATATTTTTTACATAATGTTTTGTAAAAACTTTAACACCTTTTGTTTTATAAAAAGATTCGGGATTAAAATAAACAATTTTATTATAGTCTGAAATTTCGCCGGAAATAAGATAGGGCAATTCACACGTACCGGTAGAAATAAACTCTCCGGCTTCAATAAGAATAACTTCGGCATTAGGGTTTGTACGTTTTGCTTTAGCCGCAGCAGCTGGTCCGGCGGCATTACCACCAATAACAATTATTTTGTTTGAGGATTTATACATTTAACCTAGAACGATAAAAAATATTTAATTTTAAATATAACTATTTTTCTTTAAAACTAACGGTAATAGGTATGCCTTTAAAACCAAAGTGCTCACGAATTTTTCTTTCTAAAAATCGTCTGTAATGTTCCGGCATTTCTTTGCTATTACTTGTAAAGAAAAGGAAAATGGGATATTTGTCTCCTACTTGCGTTACATATTTAATTTTTATTTCTTTCCCTCTCTTGGTTGCCGGAGGTTGGTTACGTTTTATTTCTTCAAGAAGTATTTCGTTTAATGTACTTGTAGGTATTTTCTTTTTTCTTTCTTGTTGCAGTTCTTTAGCCATTTCAATTAGTTTAAAAACACGTTGCTTGGTAAGAGCAGAAATAAATATTATTGGGAAGTAAGCATTGCTGCCAAGTTTATTTAATATTTTTTTGGAAAATTCCTTTGCGGTATTTGTTTCTTTTTCAATCAAATCCCATTTATTAACTGCAAGAATAATAGCCTTTCTTCTTCTAACAGCTTCATCAATTATTTTTTGATCTTGATTTTCCAATCCGCTTTGCGCATCAATCATAATTATGGCAACGTCGCATTTACTTAGTGCACGCCAAGTTCTAACATTGGAATAAAATTCTATATTCTCTTTTACTTTTGTTCTTTTTCTTAAACCG
>JALSTL010000108.1 GCA_026983755.1 Melioribacteraceae bacterium
TCAACCTTCCTCAACTACCTTTTATTCATTTAAGTGTTAAAAACAAAAAATAAAGACGGCATATTTTTTGAAATTGTTATTAAAAAATTAAAAAAAATTACGATAGTTAATTATCAAAAATGTGATTAAAATCACAAAGTTTGCAAAATATTCCAACAGGTAACAATAATGAACGAAAATTTTGAAGTAGTTAAAAAGCTTTTAGATACAAATGATACGGAAAAAATAAGAACAACCGTAGAAAATTTTCAAATGGTTGAAATGCCGGATAAAGTTGTGGAATATGTTTCGGCAAAATTACTTTTGGACGATAACGCTGTTAGAGATGTTATCACAAGAATCCTTTCGCACAACAAAAATAAAAAAATATCTCACTACCTTGTTCCTTATATTTCTTCGGATGTAATAGCCGCAAGAAATCTTGCCGGAGAAATATTACTTAAAAGAAAATCCGATTCTGTTGAAGCGATGCTCAACTATTTGCCGGAAGCAAACGACGATGACCAAAAATTTATTATTGATATTTTAGGATTAATCGGAGATAAATCCGCTACCGAAGAAATAATTAACGTTCTTAAAATTACCAAAGATGATAATACAATTCTTGCTTGTATAGAAGCATTGGGCAATCTCAAAGCAGCCGAAGGTGTTGATGAAATAATAAGTATATACGATGCAAATGAACTTTTTCAACCTACAATAATAGAAGCACTGGGAAAAATCGGTACGCCAGAATGTGTAAATTTTATAAATGCAAATTATTATGGAGTGGATGAATTAACAAAATTTCCGTTAGTAGAAAGTTTGGGGGAAATCGGGAACGAAGAATCATTCAATATGCTTATTAACGATTTGCAATATTTGGATACCGCTTATAAATGGGTGGCAATAGAAGCCATAGGTAAACTACAAGAAAGGCTCAACTTGGATTTACCGGCAGATAAAGTACTTAAAACTTCTTTAATAGAAACACTTGAATCTTCGGACGATCAGTATAGAAAATCGGCAATAAAACTAATTAACCTTTTTGACGGCGAAGAAATTATTGAATATGTATTTAGCGTATTTGGCAAAGATGAAAACGTAGATTTGGAATTAAAACAATATTTCCAAAAATATTCTTCCGTTTTCTTCCAAAAAATTATTGATTATATAAAAACATCTCCGGCAAATCTAAAATTATGTGTGGAACAAATAAAAGAATTAATACAAATAGACGAAGGAGAAAGTTTACAAACATTAAACGATAAACAATTAAGAGATTTTGTAGAAGAGTTTACCGTTTTACTATCTAATCCGGATGAAGAAGTTAGAAGTTTGGCAATAGAATTGCTCTTTTATCTTGATGCGGAAACAGCTTTGCTTTTTAGCGATACAATGCTTGAAGATACAAATTCTTGGAACAGATTAAAATTATTGGAAATAATTCAATATGGCGATGATCCGAGAATAATTGATTTAATAAAACAACTGGCAAAAGACAAAGATGAGGTTGTTAAAGAAAATGCACAAAATATATTAAATGAACGCGGTTTAACTAATTTAGAATTTAAGGAATAATAATGCTTAACACATCACCTACTTTAAGATCTACTTTGGGTTCTTCGTTAAGATCAAATAGTTTGGGAAAGTTAAATTTAGGCTTGGGTAATATTTCCGCTCAAACCCCAAAGTTAACTCCGCAAGAATTTGAAGAATGGCGAAAGTATATTTACGATTTGTGTGGAATCTATTTTCAAGATAATAAAAAATATCTTTTGGAAAGTAGATTGCAAAAAAGAATGAAGCATCTGAAACTGTCTTCATACAAACAATATTTACAATATCTGAAAACAAACCCCAAAAAAGAAGAGGAAAAAATTCAACTTTTTGAAGCAATTACTATTAATGAAACGTACTTTTTCAGAAATCAACCGCAAGTAGATGCGCTTGTAAACACTATTATTCCGGAAATTATAGAAAAACAACCCGGACCATTTAAAAAATTAAAAATTTGGAGTGCCGCTTCCTCTTCCGGTGAAGAAGCTTATACGGTTGCCATGGCAATAAATGAAATAATTTTGCCAAAATATCCGAACTTGAAAACCGAAATTGTTGGAACGGATATAAACTATGCCGTGGTAGAAGTCGCTAAAAAAGGTTTATTTAAAGAGTATTCCGTTAGAAATATGCCACCGCTTTATCTAAAAAAATATTTTAAAAAAATCGATAACAGTTATGCAATAGACCAAAAAATAAAAAATATGGTAAAATTTAAAACTCTTAATCTTTACGACGAAATTGGTATTAGATCTATGGGAAAAAACGATGTAATTTATTGCGCCAACGTATTAATATATTTCGATCTCCAATCGAAAATTAAGGTTGTAAATAATTTATATAACTCACTAAATCCGAACGGATACTTATTTATCGGCTATTCGGAAACCTTGCACGGAATTTCCAAAGCCTTTAAGCTTGTAAGTTTCCCGAAAACAATCGGATATAAAAAGGGGTAAACTAATGAAAAAAATTATTTTAATTGCCGATGATTCTCCCACTATCAGAAAATTTGTATCGTTTACATTAAAAGCAAAAGGATTTGAAGTTGTTGCGGCCTCCGATGGTATGGAAGCTATAGAACTACTGCCAATGAATGATGTGGATTTAATAATTACGGACCTAAATATGCCTAACATGGATGGTTTCGAATTAATAAAAGCAGTTAGAGAAAACGAAGCAAATAAACAAATACCAATAATAATTCTTTCATCCTTAAAAGGCAGCGAAGAAGTAAAAAAAGGTTTAAGCATAGGAGCAAATTCTTATATGGTTAAACCCTTTGATCCTAAAAGAATGTATTACGAAGTTTCAAAATATATTAACTAAAAACATTTCAAGGAAAAATAATGAACAGAAAATTCTTAATTGTAGATGATTCCAACACAATGAGAAGAATTGTTGTTAATACGTTAAAATCGTTAGGCTATACGGAATACGTTGAAGCTGAAGACGGGAAAGTAGCTCTGGAGAAATTACAAGCGGATAATTCAATCAATTTTGTAATTACAGATTGGAATATGCCGGTTATGACAGGGTTGGAATTAACAAGGGCTATTAGAGCCAATGAAAACACAAAAGATTTACCAATACTAATGGTAACTACAAGAGGTGTAAAAGATGACATCGTACAAGCTCTGCAAGCGAGAGTTTCTAATTACGTTGTTAAACCGTTTACTCCCCAAATTCTAAAAGAAAAAATTGATTTAGTACTGTCCAATTAAAAAGGTAAATATTATGAGCGATACAGTTAAAAATTTAAATGAGATGATGGGTAAACTTAAAGATGTGGAAGAAGTCTTTAAGTTCGGAAAAAAAATGTTGCCCGTTGTGGAAAATTTTATCTCTTTTATAAGCGATTTTATTCCTATTATAGAAGAAGTGAATGGTTCTATAGAAGAAACACGTTCCAAAATTCCCGAAGCTTCCAAACAAATTAATAATGTAACCAATGCCACCGAATTGGCTATTACAGAAGTACTTGACGTAGTTGACCAAATTCATGAGCAAGTAAATAATATAGACGAATGCTTAACCGATATGGTTTCGGCAAGACATTCTACCGAAGAACTTATTAATAACTTAAACAATGAAATACAAGACAATACAAAAGCCAAAGAATTACTTGATAAAATTTCAAGCAAAATAGACGTAGGCTTAGACCTTGAAATGATGAAAAACAAACTTAAAGATATAATTTCTAAAACAGATCAAATAACAATGTCGTTACAAGTGCAAGATATAACTGCACAGCAATTAGCGGCGGTTAACCATTTAATAATTTCTGTTCAACATAAACTTAGCAATTTGTTAGCTGTATTTAATCTTTCCGACAAAGATACTTTTGCTACGGAAAACTTGGAATTGCCGGGAACTCATTTTGATCCTAATGCAAGTTACAATAAATCCTCAAGCGGGCAAGATATTGTAGATTCAATAATTAGTAACGAAAAAGCTTCGCAAGATGATATTGACAAACTTTTTTCATAAATAAGAAAATAATAAAATGGCAGATTACTCTTTACTGGTAGATCCGGAAATGGCGGAAATTTTTGAAAGCTTTCTTGTTGAAACAAAAGAAATTTTAGAAAAATTGGATATTGATTTGGTTCAACTGGAAAGTACACCCGAAGATGCGGATTTACTTAACGAAATATTCAGATCTTTTCATACAATTAAAGGTACCTCCGGTTTCCTCGGTCTTGAAAAATTACAAAAACTTACGCATCACCTCGAAGATATTTTAAATAAACTGCGTAAAGGTGAAGCAAAAGTTAATTCTAATATTATGGATGGTATTCTTGATAGTTTTGATGCTTTAAACGAACTCCTTTCGGTAGTGGAAAATGAAAAAAATGAAGATTTTGATACCGAACCGTATCTCAAAAATTTGAAAGAAATATTAAATTCCATGGGAACCGAGTCTGAAACTCCGGAAGAAAACAAACAAGAAAATATTCAAGAAGAACAAAAAGTTGAAGAAGCGAAAGTAGAAGAACAAATACAAGAAGAATCTGTAAAAGCAGAAGAAAATACCGAAGTAAATGAAGCGGATAATGAAGAAGATGAAATAGTAATTACCGAAGATATGAGCGAAGAGGAAATAGAAAAAGCGTTTATACTGGCAAATAAAAAAGCCAAAGAAGAGAACCGTTCCGAACTTAAAATTATCGGAAAAGAAATAAGCTCGAACGAAACAATCGTAGAAGAACCGCCGGTTCAAAAAGATAACAAAAAAGAAATAACGGAAATAAATAAACAAAGAGAAAAAACAAAAGAAAATACAATATCCAAATCAGTTAAAAAGAAAAACGAAAAAAACAATAAACCGACTATAGAACAAACAATTAGAGTTGACGTTGAAAGATTGGACGAGTTACTAAACATAGTTTCCGAAATAGTTTTGGGAAGAAACAGACTAACGCAAGTAAATGAAGATTTTACAAAAGAACATGAAGGCAGCGAATTAGCAAAAAACCTTGCCGAAACAAGCAGACAAATAGATTTACTTACCACACAACTGCAACAAGCAGTAATGAAAACAAGAATGATTCGTATTGGAAAAGTATTTAATAAATTTCCAAGATTAGTTAGAGATTTAAGCAAGGAAACAGGTAAAAAAGTTCAACTGGTTATAGAAGGTGAAAAAACCGAATTGGACAAAACACTTATAGAAGAAATAAACGATCCGTTAGTGCATCTTATAAGAAATTCAATGGATCACGGAATCGAACCACCGGAGGAAAGAGAAAAAATTGGTAAAGATCCCAAAGGCACAATTACACTTTCAGCCGAACACGAAGGAAACCACATAATCATAACTATTAAAGATGACGGAGGTGGTATTGATCCTCAAAAAATAATTAATAAATCAATTGAAAAAGGAATAATAACAAAAGAAAAAGCAAGTGAACTTACTGATAAAGAAGCACTTAATTTAATATTTGCACCCGGTTTTTCAACGGCAGAAAAAGTAACCAATATTTCCGGACGAGGTGTGGGAATGGATGTTGTAAAAACCAATGTTACAAGATTAAGAGGTATTATAGATATTGAATCGGAAGTGGGAAAAGGTAGCAGTATAATTATAAAATTGCCGTTAACATTGGCAATTATACAAGGTTTATTGGTAGAAATAATCGGCGAAACAATTGTTATACCCCTTAACTCCGTAATTGAAGTTATTACCGTAACCGAAAACGATATTTATCCCGTTAACAAAACGGAATGTATTCGATTAAGAGACCGTGTAATTCCATTGGTAAATATAGATCAACTTCTATATCACTCCGATACTTTACCGGTTAAAAAAGATTCCCAATACATTGTTATTATCGGACTTGCAGAAAAACGATACGGAATAAAAGTTGATAAACTAATAGGACAAAAAGAAATTGTAATAAAATCCCTTGGAAAATATCTTGGCAACATAGAAGGAATTGCCGGCTCTACAATTATGGGTGACGGTAAAGTTGTTATGATTGCCGATATTGCCGAACTTATAAATAAAATTACAGCGGAAATAGAATAAAAAATTAAAAAGGATTTTATAAGAATGAATAATAAAATCAAAGTTTTGATAGTGGATGATTCTGCATTTATGCGTAAGTCATTAACCATTATGTTGCAATCGGACCCGGCAATAGAAGTTATAGCAACAGCTATAGACGGACTTGACGGATTAAATAAAGTAAAAAATCTAAAACCAGATATAGTTACAATGGATATCGAAATGCCTAAAATGGATGGCCTTACTGCACTTAGGCATATTATGAAACAAAGTCCGACCCCCGTAATAATGGTTAGCTCACTTACAACCGAAGGAGCCGAAGAAACATTAAAAGCACTGGACCTTGGTGCAGTAGATTTTATTCCGAAAGCATCTTCTTTTGTAAGCATTGCTATTTCTGCTATTAAAGATGATTTGATAAGAAAAGTTAAAGCATTTGCAAAAAACAAAAAAAATGTAATTTCAAGATTAAATTTATTTAGTGAAAAAAATATTAATACCAAAATTGTAAAACCAATTACTTCAAACAAAATAAAAACCGTACCAAAAGCAAACTACAAAGCTGTTGTAATGGGCATTTCTACAGGCGGACCAATTTCATTACAAAAAGTTGTTCCGGTATTATCTCAAAATTTAAATGTTCCTACATTCATTGTTCAACACATGCCGCCTAAATTTACGGCATCTTTGGCACAACGATTAAACAACATGAGTAATCTGGAAGTTAAAGAAGCCGAAAATAACGAAATAGTAAAAAAAGGTGTGGTATATATTGCACCCGGCGGGTTACACATGACACTTAAAAATAACGGAACAAATATTGTAATCGCAACTTCTGAGTTGCCTAAAAATATGTTAAACAGACCCTCGGTTGATGTTTTATTCGAATCGGTAGAAAAAATTTACGGTAAAAATGTTTTGTGTGTTATTATGACAGGTATGGGAAAAGACGGATTGGAAGGTGTAAAAAAATTAAAAGAAAAAGGAGCTTATTGTATTGCACAAGACGAACCTTCTTGTGTTGTTTACGGTATGCCAAAAGCTATAGTTGAAAACGGATTGGCCGATACCATTGCTCCGTTGGAAGAGATACCAAATCTTATTAACAAAGCGGTATAAAAATGAATATTTTTGATGATGCTACTTATAAAGAATTAAGCTGCGATACTTCTTCACTTGGTAATAATGTTATTAGTGCAGAAGACCTTAAAATTGTTGGAACCACAAAGATCAGCATAGAAGAAGAAACACACGAAGGTGTTAAAATAATTCTAAACAAAGATGAAAACGACAATATAAAAGAAATAAAATTTGTCTGTTCATGCGGAGAAACCAAATCGGTTATTCTTGATTATAATGAATAATAAATAACAACTGCATAATTTTAGCCAGTCTTAATCTGTAAAACCCCCTTTATATTGCCATAATAACAATATTTTAATGGCATTAATTTTGACATTATTATATTTAAAACAATAATGGAGAAAAAATGCCTTTCCCAACAAACAAAGTTTTGGAAAACGTTCTTAATTATACGGCACTTAAACAAAAAATAATTGCTCAAAACATCGCAAATTCCGAAACCATCGGATACCAAAGACGCGAAGTGAAATTTCAGGATGTTTTCAACAACGAACTTAACAAATCTTTGCAAACGGAAAATAATATATACAAAACAAAACCGGAAATGAAAATTGTAATTGATAAAAGCAATAATAACATATCCGGCTTTAATAACGTTGATGTTAATAAAGAAATGGCGGACTTGGCGGAAAACACAATTCTGTTCAAGTTTGCCGCAAAAAAAATGAACGCTTATTTTAAATCGTTACAAAACGTTATTAAGGGAGGAAAATAATGAAAATACACCCTAACTTTTCGGCTTTTAAAATTAGCTCTAAAGGGATGAGTATCCAAAAAAAAAGAATGGAACTTATTACCGAAAATATTGCAAACATTAATACAACCCGAACCGAAAATGGCGGGCCTTACCAAAGAAAATTTCTTAGTGTGGTTCAAGAAAAAAATAATTTTTTCAACCGTAACAATTTCCCCGAAATTAACGCGGGTTTAAGAATAGATAATGTAAATCATCAATTACCTTCAGAGCCCAATTCAAAAAATTTTGATACAGGTATAAAAGTAACCGAAAAAGTAGATAAATCGTTGGGAGAATTGGTTTATATGCCCGATCATCCTGATGCTAACAAAGACGGATATGTATTAATGCCAAACGTAAACGTAGTAACGGAAATGGTAGAGATGATTTCCGCAACCAGAAGTTACGAAGCAAACGTAACGGCTTTTAATTCCGCAAAAGAAATTGCAAAAATGTCTTTGGGTATTTAATATGAAAATTTCAACAAATTCAATTGGAAATTATAAACCTGTTTTATCAAAAAAAATTAAACCTGCTAATAATAAAGCAGATACGGAAAAAGTAAAATTAAATACAAAAATTTCCAAAAACGAAAAAACATTTTTTAAAAAATTATATCCAGAGTTAAAACAAGAAATAAATAATTATCGGTTTTATAATAAAAACGGTATCAGAAATGTTACATCATTAGGTTCATTATTCGATAAAAGAGGTTAATATGAAAACAAAAGAGTTAGGCGGATTTATTCCGAAGTTTAACGAATTAAAAAAACAAAACAATAGACCGAGCAGTACGGGGTTTGGCGAAATTTTAACAAATTTTGCAAAAGAAGTAAATGCAGATCAATTTGAAGCAAAAAATAAAATAACGGATTTTGTTGAAGGTAAAAACGTTGAACTTCACGAAGTAATGATTGCCGGTGAAAAAGCAAAAACTACACTCGAATTACTCATGCAAATTAGAAACAAAACAATTGATATGTATAAAGAACTTACAAGGATGTAATAATTGTGGATAAAAGTAAAAAATCTTTTGCGGCTTTAACCGGTATATTTAATAAACTTTCGTTACAACAAAAAATATTAATAGGTGGCATTGCCGTTGTAACCGTTGTTATGATTGGGTTAATGCTTTTTGCATTCAACGAACCCGTTTATACAACTTTATATAATAATTTGGCGTCCGACGAAGCCGGTGAGGTTGTTAAGTTCCTTTCCAATAAAAAGATACCATATAAATTAAAAGACGGCGGCAATACAATAGAAGTACCAAAAAAAAATGTTTATCAAGTTAGATTGGAATTAGCCGGCAAAGGAATTCCTTCTTCGGGTATGATTGGTTACGAAATTTTTGACCAAAATACTATTGGTATGTCGGAATTCATGCAAAAACTAAATTTTAAAAGAGCCATGGAAGGCGAAATTGCTCGGACAATTGTTGAACAAAAAGGAATTAAAAACGCCAGAGTTCATATAGTAATACCCGAAAAAGCTGTTTTTAAAGATCAACAAAAAGATGCTACCGCTTCGGTGGTTTTGGATATTCAAAACGGTTATCGTTTAACCGAAAACAATATAACGGCAATTACAAATTTAGTGGCGGCAAGCGTTGAAAGTTTGGAACCCGATAAAGTAACAATTGTAGATACAAAAGGACATCTTCTTTCCAAAGAACCCGACGAAGAGGGACTTTCCGTTAGTAGCAACAAACAATATGAAATAAAAGGCAAAATAGAAAATTATTTATCAAGAAAAGCCAAAGCAATTTTAGATAAAGTGCTTGGTTACGGTAACTCGGATGTAAAAGTTAATGTGGATTTGGATTTTACTAAAATTGAAAGAACCTTGGAAAACTACGATCCCGAATCTCAAGTGGCAATTAGCGAACAAACTTCAAAAAACAATACAAATCAATTAAGCAAACAAGATTCCAATCAAACATCGGCAGAATCCACAACTACAAATTACGAACTTAGCAAAACAATTGAACATGTTATTGAAGGAGCAGGTACAATTAAAAGAATTACTGTTGCTGCAGTAATTAACGGAATACAAAAAGAAATAAAACCGGGCGAAACCGTAAACGAACCGCGTAGCGAAGAACAATTAAAACAACTGGAACAACTGATACGACAAGCGGTTGGAATAGATGAATCGAGAAACGATAAAGTTTCGATTGTTAGCATTCCTTTTGAAAACTTTAACATTCAAACCGATAATGATTCCGGAGGCTTTTTACCCGATAATATCGGTCATTACTTCAACTACTTATTAATTCTGTTGGGAATTATCGGAGCCGTAATAATACTGAAGAAAATAATGAAAATGTTGGAAGAAGAAAATATAGTAATCGGTTCGCTTGCTTCAAGCGGATATAACGACGAAGCCTTTAACGGCGAAGAAAATCCGCCAACGTGGGACCCCGGTTTAGACGGAATAACGGGAAAAAAGAAAAAAAGAAATATGTCTTTTTTAGAAGTTGGAAATCTTGAAGATGAAATTTCAGACGAAGCTTTGATGAAAAAAGCAAAACAAGATAAAATAATTAACTACGTAAGTAAAAATCCCGCGGAAGCGGCAAAACTAATAAATTCATGGTTGAAAGAAGATGAGTATTAGTGAAGAAAAAAGTTTGGCAAATATTTCCAAAAACGATTTAACCGGAACACAAAAAGCAGCTTTGCTGTTAATTGCATTAAATGTGGAAACCGCTTCGCAAGTATTTAAATATTTGGATCAAGCTGATGTTGAAGCTATCTCAGCGGAAATTTCTAAAGTGGAAAATATACCTTCGCATGTTGTTGAACAAATTATAGACGACTATCACGATCTTGTAACTGCACGCGAATATGTTTTGGAAGGCGGTTTGGATTTCGCTCAGCAAGTACTCGAAAAATCTTTCGGACTTGCCAAAGCAATGGAAGTAATTGACAAAGTTAAAAACCTTACAACATTACATGGATTTGATGTATTAAAAAAAGCCGATTCTACACAACTTGTTAATTTCCTTAGTAAAGAACATCCGCAAACTATTGCTTTAATTTTAGCACATCTCAGCGGAGACCAAACGGCAGAAGCCTTAATGGAATTACCCGAAGATTTACGCACCGATGTTCTTTATCGTATAGCAACCTTAGGTAAAATTTCTCCGCAAACATTAACACAAATTGAAAAAGTAGTTGATGAATTAGCAGGATTTTCTATTAATCAAACTATGGGACAGCTTGGAGGAACTAAAAGCGTTGCCAATATTCTTAATAGGATCAGCATCAGTATGAACAAAGAAATTATTAAACAAATTGAAGAACGAGACGAAGAAATTGCTTTCGAAATAAAAAGACTTATGTTCTTGTTCGACGATATTATTCACCTTGAAGATAGAGATATTCAAAGAATTCTTAAAGAAGTTGATAGAAAAGATTTGGGATTAGCTCTTAAAGTTGCCGATGAAAAAGTTCAAGAAAAAGTATTCTCTAACATGTCTGCCAGAGCAGCGGATTTATTGAAAGAAGAATTACAATTTATGGGACCTGTAAAACTTAAAGAAGTTGAAGCCGCTCAAGGCAGAATAGTTGATCAAATTAAAATACTTGAAGAACAAGAAGAAATTACAATTAGTTTTAGAGGCGGCGGTTCGGAAGAAGTTTATGTCTAACATAATAAAGTTAAATATTAAAAATAAAAAAGTTAAAGCTATAATTACGGATAGTAAAAACATTAACAAAAATTTTACGGAACTTTCGGATACACTTGGTTCAACGGAAAATACGGAAAAGATTTCCAAACATGATATAGACCAAGCATATAAAAAAGGTTACGAAGATGCTCAAAAAATAATAACGGAAGACTTAACACAAAAACATGAAAGTGAATTGCTAAAACAATCAGAAGAATTCTACAATATAATTTCATCTTTTGAAGAAACTATTGCAAACTATCACTATAACTTTAACAAATTGGTAATAGATGTTTCACAAAAAATTGCCGAAAAAATATTGAAACGGGAATTAAAAAACAAAACAATTATAGAAGAAATTTTACAAAAAAATATTTCCAAAATAATAGGAGCAAATGAAGTAATTATAAAACTCAATTCCGGCGATTACAATATACTGAACAAAAACGATAAAGTGAAAATAATGACGGGAGGAATGAACCATATAAAATTTGAAGTTGATGATAATATAGAAATTGGTGGATGTTTAATTGAAACGGAAATAGGAAATTTAGACGCAAGAATAAACTCTCAACTAAAGGAAATTACAAAAGCATTGGAAAATAATATAATTAAAAAAGAAAACGAATGATTGAAAATACGGCAAACATATTGGAACAATACGAAAAAATAATAACGGAAACCGAAACAATAAAAGTTAACGGAAAAGTTACCGATGTTATTGGCTTTATAATTGTTTCCGTTGGTCCAAATGTTTCGTTGGGCGAAGTTTGTACTATTACGGATAAAAACGGTAATGAAGTTTGCAAGGCCGAAGTTGTTGGTTTTAAAAACGGAAAAGTACTCTCTATTGCTTTGGGAGAAATACATAACATTTCGCCATCATGCGAAATAATTGCATCAGGTAAAAGTTTTTCCATACCAGTAGGAGAAAAATTATTGGGACGAGTACTCGATGGTTTCGGAAACCCGATTGACAACAAAGGAGAAATAGAATATTCCTCTATCAGAAAAGTTTTCAGAGAACCGCCAAATCCATTAACAAGGGATAGAATTAATCAACCGCTGCAAACAGGCGTTAGAGCAATAGACGGATTATTAACCGTAGGAAAAGGTCAACGCGTAGGAATTTTTGCCGGTAGCGGTGTTGGTAAAAGTGTTATGCTTGGAATGATTGCCAAAAATACAAATGCTGATGTTAGTGTAATTGTATTGGTAGGAGAACGGGGAAGAGAAGTTAGAGAATTTATTGAAAAAGATTTGGGCCAAGAAGGATTAAAAAAATCTGTGGTTATTGTTGCTACAAGCGATAAACCTTCGCTTGCAAGAATTAAAGCCGCTTATATAGGAACTACAATTGCGGAATATTTCAGAGACCTTGGGAAAGATGTTGTCTTAATGATGGATTCGATTACCAGATTTGCTCACGCACAAAGAGAAGTGGGAATTACAATTGGAGAACCGCCAACTACAAAAGGTTATACACCTTCTGTGTTTGCTGTTTTACCAAAATTACTTGAACGCGCCGGAACATCAAAAAGCGGAACCATTACGGGATTTTATACTGTTCTTGTTGATGGCGACGATATGACAGACCCTATAGCCGATAGCGTTAGATCAATTTTAGACGGTCACTTTGTTCTATCCCGTAAAATTGCTAACAAAGGACAATTTCCCGCAATTGATCCTTTGCAAAGTATAAGCAGAGTTATGCCGGATGTTGTTTCGGACGACCATAGAAAAAGAGCAATGGAATTTAATGAAATTTTAGCTTCCTATAATGAAGCAGAAGATCTTATTAACATTGGTGCGTATGTTAAAGGTAGCAATCCGCAAATTGATCATGCATTAAATAAAATTCAGGACTTAAGAAAATTCTTAAAACAAGATATGAAAGAAAAAGCTTTTTACGAAGATACAATTGCAAAATTGAAAACACTTATAGATAAACCTTTGGTATAAATAAATGGCAAAATTCAAATACAGATTTGAAGCTATAAAAAAAATAAAACAACGAATGGAAAAAAAAGTTCAAAAAGAAATTGCGGAAATTGAACTTGAAATAAAAAAAAACGAAAATAAAATTGCGGAACTTAATCAAAATATTAGAAATGAGAAACAAAAAGTACTTAATAAAAAATCATTAAAAGCATCGGAATTACATTTTCATTCATTATACGAAAATTACTTAATAAATAAAATTGACGAAATAAAAAACAAACTTGCTCAAAAAAAAGAAGAAAAAAAAATTAAACTGAAAGAATTGGAAGAAAAAAATAAAGAAACAAAAATATTTGAAAAATTAGAAGAAAAACATTTTCAAGAATTTAATTATAAACAAAATAAATTAGAACAAATTGAAATGGACGAAATTGCAGTTAAAGAATTTATAAAAGGAAAATAAAAGTGAAAACAACAATAACATACGCATTGGTTTTTGTATTTGCATTTATAGGAACTTCGGCTATTATTTATGTGCTTAACGATAAATTTGTAAACATATTCCGGTTCGATTTTAGAGATGCTTCCATTTTGGAAGACGCCACCACATTTCAGGCAATTGCCGGAGGCGATAGCCTTATTACGGTTGACAGTCTTTTTGTAGAAGATGCTACCGATGCATATAACGATGTTGAACCGGAAGAAAACTCAAAAACCGAAAAAAAACAAAAAAGCGATATTGCAAAAGTTAAAGAAGAAATTACCAAGCAAAAACAAAAAATAAAACAATTGGAAAATAAATTTTCCGCAAAAGAAAAAGAAGAACATAAAAAGTGGCTTAAATCTACAATAAAAATGTACGAAGCAATGCGCTCTAATAAAGCCGCTCAACTTTTAGCAAGTATTCCCGATAAAGAAGCAAGGGAAATACTTTATTCAATGAAAAAGAAGAAAGCCGCCGAAGTGCTTTCAAATTTACCAACTGAAACTGTAATTAGATTAACAAGGGCAAAATAATGCAATTTAATCCTATTTTTATAAATGATATTGTAGGTACTCAAACACCTAAGAATGCTAACGATAAATCACCTAAAAACAAATATCTGTTTTCGGATATTATTAAGGTTGTGATGGATAAAAATAATTCCGAAAAAATATTGAAAAAATTGCCTTTGGAAAAACAAATAAAGAATGCGGAAATAATAGGAGGCAATTTTATTCAACTTATGGAAAAATTAAAAAACATTAAAATTTCCGATGCGGAAAATAAAACAATAAAAATTCAACTTGCGGATATTCTTCCCGAAGAAATGGCAAAATTATTGACCGGTAAAAACACCAACACAAATAATAACCAAATAATTTCTTATGTAGGCAAAGATAAAATGCAAGGTGAACTAAAAAAATTTTTAACCGACTTAGTTGGTGAAAAAATATTTAAAAAACATGTTACAAATAAAAGTGGTGTTTTTGTAAAACTTGAAGACGAAAAATCCTCCGTTAACATTGAAATTATTAAGGAAGCGGTTAATAATTCAAAAACAAATAAAACCGTTATTCATGCAATGGTAGTACCGCAAAAATCGAAATTACAAATTATTGCCGAACACAATAAGTTTCCCGATACAATTAAAACATCTAACTTTGATGTTTCCCATACAGTCGATATTTCGGATAACAAAATAAATAATTCACAAACATCAAAACCAACCCTTTCGGTTTATTCTTTTAAAGTAGAAAACAATAGCAATAAAACCGATCTTTTTATTCCAGATAAATCTGAAATGTCAGTTGAAAAAAATAAAACAAACATAAAACATTTACCCGAGATACAAACCGAAAAAACTTTTACAACCGTTTCAAAAAACACAAGAGAAAATTTATCTGAAATTTCAAAAAACAATTTGAAAGAAGATTTTAATATTTCAAAAATCACAATAATTAAAAAAAGCAATACAGCACCAACCTTAAACTTGAAAAATAAAATTGCGGAAATAAAAACAGACGAAAAAATAAAATTATCCGAAAACAAAATAACAACCCAGAACAGCAACCAAGTTGAAAACCATAACACTGCAAACAATAAGGAAAAAGAAACATCAGTAAAAATAGTTAAAGATAAAACTATAAAAGTTAAAAAGAAAACAAAAACAACAAAAGAGAACGAAAAAACAAAAATTAAAAAAGAAGAAAAGAATACTGATAAGAAGATTGAAAAAAATTCAATCCGTAAAAACATTATTTATGATAAAACCGCAAAAGAAATTTTTAAGCAAAAAAGAACAAAACATAAATCGGAATTACCGCCAAAAAACAAAACTGAAAAGGGAAAACAAAATTATAATCAAATAATAAACAACGAAACAACAAAAAATGTTGTTCCGAACAAAAAAATTTCCGTCAAAATAAAAAAAGCGGTAAAATCTATTGCAAGTCAAAAAGATGAACAAAAAAATATATCTTCCGGAATTAAATCGGAACAAAAAGAAAACACAAAACAAAATGATTTAAACTTAAACAATTTCGGAGATACTCAAAGCAATAACCATAAAGAAAAAGAAATTACAACAAAAAAGAAAATTGATTCTGCATTTAACCGAATAATATCTAAAGAACATAATCATAAAACAAGCAAAACTCATTCGGCGCAACATGAAATGGTACAAAAAAATACGAATAGAATTGTTAAATCCGTAGAAGTAATAAAAGAACTATCAAAATTTATTTTGAAACAAAAAAAAGGAAGTCTTTCTTTTACAATTAAACCGGAACATTTGGGACAGTTAAAAATAACACTAGAAACTCATAATCATATTATGAATGCGCACATACAGGTGGAAAACGATCAAGCAAAATTTTTGGTGGAAAAAAACCTAAACGAGCTTCATACACAATTGCAAAAAAACGGAGTGGAATTAAATTCCTTAAATATTTCTTTAGGATATTCTTCAAAACATAAAAACGCTTACCGTAAAGGAAACACCAAACAACAAAAAGAATTTACCGAAAATGCTAAAGAAGAAATAAATGCTCAAACAGATACAAAAAAAGCACTGGGATACAATACCTATGAATATTTGGCGTAAAAAATAAAAACGCATTTTTCGGAATATTTATAATAGAAAAAGTTAAGGAGAAAAAATGTTAGATAATGTAAGTACAAATGCAGCGGCACAAACACAAAACAACACAAACTTTGCTACAAAAAGCAAATCGTCAATGGGGAAAGATGATTTTCTAAATTTAATGATTGCACAATTAAAAAATCAAGACCCGTTAGAGCCGATGAATGGTAGTGATTATTCGGCACAATTGGCGCAGTTCAGTTCTTTGGAACAACTCCAAAATATAAATAAAAGTTTAAATACCAGTATAGATGCAAATTATTTATTGGCACAATCCGTTAATAATACAATGACAGCCGCTTTAATAGGTAAAAATGCCAAAATAGCTAAAGATACAATTACATTCGACGGCAATAACGGAAGTAGTATCGGCTATACCTTACCGGCTCAAGCCAGCAAAGTAGAAGTAAAAATATATAATAAAGCAGGTAAACTTGTAAAAACATTTGAAGATTTGGATACGTCTAAAGGCGATTATAAACTTTCGTGGGATTTTACCGATGATAACGGTAGAAAAGTTCAAAGTGGCGAATATAAATTTGAAGTAAACGCCAAAACTATGGATGGCAGCGATATGACAGCCGCTGAATATCTTATAGGTAAAATTGACGGAGTAAGATATTCCCAAAACGGAACATCCATTTTGATAAACGGAGTTGAATATCAAGTATCCGATGTATTTGAAATTTTAGATAGCAATAGTTCTAAACAAGAAAATGAAAACGTATAGGAAAATAAAATGGCTAATGTAATTAATGGAATCAACGTTCCATTTGTTCCGGTAGTTAAGCAAGAACATCCGGCTGGTAAACTTTCTAAAAATAAAAATTCTTTTGAATCGCTATTTAACAAAGAAATTGAAAAATTAAAATTTTCAAATCATGCAAATAAAAGAATTGAAACAAGAGAGTTAAAATTAACCGAAACGGATATTAATAAATTGCGAAATGCAGTTAAAAAAGCCGAAGCTAAAGGAGCAAAAGATTCGTTAGTAATGATGAATAACACGGCATTTATTGTAAATATTCCGAATAGAACCGTTATCACAGCATTAGACGTAAATAAAAGTTCGGAAAATATATTTACAAACATCGATAGTGTTGTTTTTGCCAAATAAAAAAAATTAAATAACTAACAACGGGCGGGACCTTCATAGGACGCCCAAAGATTCAACCGAACGACTGACGTTGAATCGAAAGATAATTATTAAACAAAATCCTAAGGAGGTTACATGTCTCTTATTAATTCCTTGTTTTCCGGTGTATCCGGAATACGTAATCACCAATCGATGTTGGATGTAATTGGTAATAATATTGCCAATGTTAATTCAATCGGTTACAAAAGCAGTCGCGTTACTTTTAGCGATACTTTCAATCAATTTGTCCGTTACGGAACAAACCCAACAGATACCGCCGGCGGTACAAATACTTTTCAAGTAGGTTTGGGAATGAAACTAAATTCCGTTGACCGAAACTGGAATCAGGGAACATTCGAAAGAACCGGTATAACAACCGATCTTGCTTTGCAGGGAGACGGTTTGTTTGTTCTGAAAAAAAACGGAGAAACATTTTACTCAAGAGCCGGAGCATTTATTTTTGATGCGAAAGGACAGTTGGTTAATCCGCAAAACGGTGCAATTGTTCAGGGCAAAGTATCTACTCAAGACGGAGCAATTCCTCCCGGAAATAATTTGGAAAATATTAAAATAGATTCCAATTTACGTTTACCGGCTGTAGCAACCACAAAAATAGCATGGGGTGGAAACCTTGATAGTACTTTACCTTTAACAAGATCCGAAAACTATGTTCAAACCGGCAATATAAACGGTGCAATGGCTGTGGGTGAATTTGTAGAAGAATCCAATACAGTTTATGATGAGTTAGGCAATGAATATAAATTTAAAACCAAGTATGAAAAAACAAGTGCCGATCATTATAATTTAACATACGAATTGGTAGATGCAGAAGGTAATCCTCTAGCCAATCCTATTGGTCCAACAACAATTGAGGCTATTTTTGATCCTAACGATCCCGATGGTAAAATGTTATCTTTGGATGGAAATAATCCTCCGCAAAAAATAAAAATTTCGGATACAAAATTAGGTATTAATTTTGAATATGATGCTAGCGGTGTAAAACAAAGAAGCGCAAACACTATAAGTTCGTCTGTTGATACCAACAGAGAATCTACAATGGTAACGGGAACTGTTTCAATATTCGATTCTTTGGGTAATGCCCACACAATGTCTTTAAAATTTACCAAAATAGCCGATAACAGTTGGACTTGGGTTGCAAGTGTTCCTCCGGATAGCGGAGATTTAAGCGGTAATTCCGGTAGTATTACTTTTAATACCGATGGTTCTATAAACACAATATCACCTAATCCGCCGGAAATTACATTCAGACCGCTTAACGGTGCGGCACAACAAGATATAGTTCTTAATCTCGGAGAAGAATTCAGCGGTATAACACAAACATCCTCCAGCGCAGTGGTTTCGGCTCTTTCGCAAAACGGTTCTGCTGCAGCTTCTTTAACAAATATCAGTATTGATCAATACGGATATATAGAAGGAGTTTTTACGAACGGAAAATCTAAAAAACTTGCACAAATTCTTATTTCAACATTTCCCAATAGAAATGCTTTGGCTAGCGTGGGAGAAAATATGTATAGAATTTCCGCTAATGCCGGAGAACCATATATCAGCGAACCCGGAGAAGCCAGTAATACAACAATTCAATCAGGAGCTTTGGAACAGTCAAACGTTGATCTTTCCGAAGAATTTACAAGAATGATTGTCTCTCAACGTGGTTTCCAAGCTAATTCCAGAGTTATAACCGTTTCCGATACATTGTTACAAGAAATAACCAATTTGGTTAGATAATAAAAAATACTTTGATTTCCTCGCCCCGTAATTCGGGGCGAGATAAATTTTCATTCCGTTAATTCGGAATTATTTAATTACCGGTATAAGTTTTTTCTCGGTTGGTGTAAATAATATCTCTTGTTTAGAAGAATATAATTATTATTTACATACAAGTGGCTAATATTATGCATGGTGTTTTCTCTTCTTTTTTAAAAAAACCACTATAAGTATTAAATCTTACATTTTTATTCAAAATCGTTATGGCATACCAATTGAATTAGTATTAAATAAATTCAACAAGGAAAATTAACATGGCAAAAAAAGAATCTGCTAAAAAAGAAACACCTAAAAAAGAATCAAAGGTAGAAAAACCGGAAAAGAAAGGATTAAATACAAAAGTATTTTTAATTGGATTACCACTTTTTATAATACAACTGGTTTTGGTTTACTTTATAACTGCAAATTTTTTAGTGAAAACGGTGCCCGTTCCTCCCGGTTTGGATAAGCAAGCCAATAAAGAAAAAGTTGAGGAAGATAACGAAGATAATGAAGAAGAAGGAGAACAAAAAATATTTACAATTAAAGATTTAATTATAAATCCAGCGGGAACAAGCGGACAAAGATTATTATTGCTTTCGGTTGGTTTTGCTGTTAACGGAGAAGAAAACGTAAAAAAAATTGAAGAAAACCAAGTGATTTTAAAAGATGTTATTCTTAATACGATGTCAACAAAAACATTAACGGAATTAAATAACAGAGAAATTAGAGATTCGTTAAAATCCGAAATATTGCATAAAGCAAAAAAAGCAATGCCTAAACCAAAAATTAAAAAAGTTTATTTCAGTAAATACGTGTTGAACTAAAATGGCGGAAGTACTTTCACAAGCGGAAATAGATGCACTGTTAAATACAGGCACCTCGGCGGAAGATCCTACAAAAATACTTGAAAGCAAAAAAGAAAAAGAAGTTGTTCCTTTTGATTTCAGGTTGCCTAATCGTATATCCAAAAATCAATTAAGAACGCTTAGTAACCTTAGTGAAAATTTTGCGGAAATGTTTAGTTCCTATATGATGAATAAACTTCAATCAATTGTTAATATCAGCGTAACATCGGTAGATCAAATTTATTATTCGGAATATGTTCTATCCGTTTCCAATCCTGCATGTTTATTTACTTTTGATATTAAAAAAACAGATATAAAAGGAATACTGGAATTTAGTCCGGAATTTGCACTTACATTGGTTGATAGATTATTGGGTGGAAACGGAAAAGGTTCAAAAAGTTCTCAAGTAATTACACCAATAGAACAAAAAGTTTTACAATCCGTAGTAGAAATAATAATGCGAGATTTAAGCAAATCTTGGCAAATTATAGGTGATTACAATTTTGTATTAGATAAATTTGAAGCTGATGTAGATTTTGTTCAAATAACATCACAAAGCGAAAGCGTTTTGTTAATTGGTTTTGAAGTAACAATTGGTGAAGATTCTTACATGATGAATTTATGTTTTGCTACTTATGCTTTCGATGCAATTCTTTCGAAATTATCTAATCAAAACTTATCTTCAATACGTCCTATAAAATATAAAGGCACTACAGCTAAAAATATTTTAACAAATCATCTGAAAAATACATACTTAACCGTATCTGTGGAATTCGGACAATCATCAATATCATTTAGGCAATTGCTTAAACTAAAAAAAGGTGATGTAATAACATTAGATAACGTAATCGGAGACGAAGTTAAAATTAGTGTGGAAAAAAAACATTTATATAACGGTATTACCGGTGTGGCAAATAATCATAAAGCTGTAAAAATTACAAAAAGAATTGAAAGAGGGAAAATATAAAATGGCAAAGAAAAAAGCTGAAGAGAAAACCGAACAACTCAAAAAAACAGAAACTGCAGAAACCGTAGAAGAAGAACATGTTGATGTTAGCGAAGAAGAAGCCGAAGCGGCAATGCTTGCTATGTTGGGCGAACAGGGTTTGGACCAAGATGATACAAATGTAAACGCAAGTGTTGCGGATTTTCCTCAATTTGATCCGTCTGAGAAAAAAGGTATTTGGGAAGACGATAAATTAGAATTCTTAAAAGATTTGCAATTAAACGTTTATATAGAAATGGGCAGAACCAAAATGCAAATTAAAGATATTCTTGAACTTGAAAGAGGCTATGTTATTGAACTTGAAAAACTTGCCAGCGAACCCGTTGATGTTTTTGTAAATAACAAAAAAATTGCCGAAGGTGAAGTAGTTGTTATTGATAAACATTTTGGGATTAGAATTACCAACTTGCTAGATACAAACGAACGAATATCGGGAATAAAATAATGAACGCTTGGGATATTTTTAAAATATTTTTTATCCTTTTGATAATAACACTCGTAATGTACGGAGTTCTTTTTTGGATAAAAAAATATTTCTATTCTTATGACAAAAACGGTAACTCTTCTTCATCGGTGCAAGTACTGTCAACACAAACAATTTTACCCAAAAAATTTGTATCCGTTATTCGGTTTAATAATTCAATTTACCTCTTAGGTATTTCAGAACAATCCCTAAACCTAATAGATAAAATTGAAGAATATAACTTTGAAAAGCCGGTTGAGAAAAACTTACAAAATAAACCGAATTTTTTGTCTCTGTTAAAAAAGAACATGGGCTTTAAATGAAACGATTATTATACATGATATTTGTAGTATTTATACTTAATATATTTAATATTAAAATAAATGCACAAATAAAAAAAAAATTACCCAATAAAAATCAAACACAAACAACTGTTCAGTTTCCAAAATCAACCTTACCGTTGCAAAGATTTGGTATTAATATAACAAACGATGCCGATCAAGGTGAAATTTCGGTTACATTACAATTATTATTATTGCTTACCGTGCTATCATTAGCTCCTTCAATAATAATAATGACAACATCCTACTTAAGAATTATAATAGTATTTCATTTTCTTAAAACCGCATTGGGAACCATGCAGATGCCACCAAATCAATTATTGGCGGGTGTAGCGTTGTTTATAACACTTTTTATTATGACGCCAACTTGGAATAAATTTAATGAAACCGCACTTAAACCTTATATGGCAAAAAAAATAAGTGCAGAAGAAGCTTATGAAAAAGGAATGGTACCTTTAAGAAAATTTATGTTAAAAAACACAAGACCCGAAGAGCTAAAGTTTTTTTTACAATTATCAAATATGCCACAACCCGAAACGGAAAAGGATTTACCTATTAGAATATTAATTCCATCGTTTGTATTAAGCGAACTAAGAGCAGGTTTTATAATTGGTTTTTTCTTATTCATTCCTTTTGTTATGATTGATATGATTGTTGCAAGTATTCTTATGTCCATGGGTATGATGATGCTTCCTCCTATGATGATATCGATGCCTTTTAAAATTTTGTTGTTCGTTTTAGTTGACGGTTGGACTTTAATAATAGGTTCCGTAGTTAGGAGTATAAATTTATGAATATAGATTTGGTTATTACAATTTTAACGGAAGCATTTTACTTGGTATTGCTTATTTTAGCTCCCATACTTGGAGCCGGATTGATAATAGGTGTAATAATTTCAATATTTCAAGCGGCCACTTCTATTCAAGAACAAACATTAACATTTGTTCCGAAAATAATTATTACAGCTATTGCCATTATTGTAAGCTTACCTTTTATTACGGATAAAATGATTGAGTTTACACATAAGATTTTTAACCTTATAGGAACAGTATTATAATGACAGAAATATTACTAAAGGATTTTCTAACGGGTATTATGATATTTTTAAGAATAGGAGCAATGTTTGCCGTTGCACCTGTTTATAACAACCAAAATATTCCGGTTCTTCTTAGGTTTGCTTTGGCTTTGATAATAACTTATATAACTCTTTTTAGTATCGATAAAATTAATCTTGCTCAAAACGAAAGTTTTATTGTTTTGATTTTATATGGAATTAAAGAGATACTTACAGGTGTAATTATGGGAATTACTTTAAATATAGTTTTCCATGCCGTATCATTTGCCGGTTTGCTTATTGGTAGAGATATGGGTTTGGCAATGACACAAATGTTCGATCCTTCTTCTAACACTCAAGGTAATATAATTTCAACAATACTTGTATTAACGGTTATAATGGTATTTTTTCTTATAAACGGTCATCAATTTGTTGTGCAATCAATAACATATTCATTTAAAATTATTCCTATTGGCAAATTTAAAATGACGCAATCGGTTTATAAATTATTGGTAAAATATTCTGCTGGTATTTTTATATTGGCAGTAAAAATAGCATCGCCGGTAATAGTTGCTTTTTTTTTGGTTCACATTGCAAGTGGAATAATTGCAAGAGTAAGTCCATCATTTCAAGTGTTCTTTGTATTGTTACCTCTTAAACTTGTATTGGGAATTTTACTTTTGGCGCTTGTTACACCTTTATATGTGTATCTATTTAAAAATTTAATTTTCGAATACGAAAGAAATTTATTTGAATTAGTTAAAGCTATGGGAATGTAAAAATGGCGGAAACAGACGGACAAGAAAAAAGCGAGCAGCCCTCTGCGAAAAAACTGGCAGATGCCAGAAACAAAGGACAAGTGGCCAAAAGTCAAGAAATAAATTCCCTTGCTATTTTTTCAATGGGTTTATTAATAATATATTTTTCCAAAGGTTATATAGGAGGAAAATTTTGGCAAATGTCAACCTATATTTTTTCTTCGTTAGATACTTTCGAACTTAGTATAAATATACTTGGTGTTTATGCCGCAAAGGGGATTTTATTTTTTGTTTCCGTTATGGCGCCGGTTTTATTGGTATTGTTTTTGGTTTCCTTAATAGCCGGTTACGGTCAAGTTGGTTTCAAATTTACCCCCGAAGCTTTAATGCCCAAATTTAGTAATCTTGATCCGGTAAAAGGATTTAAAAATTCGTTCTTTTCATCAAGACCTTTAGTAGAATTATTAAAATCACTGGCAAAACTCGGGCTTGTTGGAATAGTATCTTATGTAATATTAAAAACAATGATATTAAATACGGTTGGACTTATAAATTTTACCATATCGGAAATAGTACAATATATGCTTTCGAATTCTGTGGAATTTTTATGGAAAGTATCTCTGGTTTATCTTTTAATTGCCGTAGTGGATTTTATATATCAAAAAAGAAAACATAAAAAAGAATTGATGATGACCAAACAAGAAGTAAAAGAAGAAGCCAAACAAATGGAAGGTGACCCACACATAAAATCCAAAATAAAATCCAAACAATTGGAAATGGCTCAAAAAAGAATGATGCAAGAAATACCGAATGCCGATGTGGTAATAACAAACCCTACTCATTATGCAGTTGCTCTAAAATATGAAATCGGTAAAAGTAAAGCTCCTATTGTTGTAGCCAAAGGAATGGACTTAATTGCAAAAAAAATCAAACAAATAGCAAAAGAAAATAATGTTCCTTTGCACGAAGATGTTCCTTTGGCAAGAGCACTTTATAAGTCGTGCGAAGTAGGTGAAGAAATTCCGGAAAATATGTTCAATACCGTAGCTCAAATTTTAGCTTATATCTATAATCTGAAAAAAGAAAAGAAGAAAAATAGTATAATTTAATAATAACATAATCATTCTTAATTTTAATAGAGCACCATTATAAGATTATAAATAAATGAAAAACATATTAAGAAATACCGACATAATATTTGCTTTCGGAGTAATATTTATCCTCGGATTAATGGTAATTCCGCTACCAGCATATTTGTTAGATTTTTTTCTGGCAATCAATATAACAATGGCTATTCTTATTCTAATTGTTTCTCTATATATAAATTCACCTCTGGATATTTCCGTATTCCCCGGTTTGCTTTTAGTTTTAACTATATTCAGGCTATCATTAAACATAAGTTCAACCCGTTTAATTTTATTAAATGGATATGCCGGCAAAGTTATAGAAACATTCGGAGCTTTTGTGGTGGGCGGAAGTTACGTAGTAGGGTTTATCATCTTTTTGATTTTGGTTATTATACAATTTATGGTAATTGTTAAAGGTTCCGGAAGAATTTCCGAAGTAGCGGCACGCTTTACTTTGGATGCAATGCCAGGTAAACAAATGGCAATAGATGCAGATTTAAACAGCGGATTGATTACCGAAGCCGAAGCGAGAAAAAGAAGAGATGATATTTCCCGAGAAGCCGAATTTTTCGGTTCAATGGACGGTGCATCAAAATTTGTTAAAGGAGATGCCATTGCCGGATTAATTATAAACGCAATAAATATTGTTGGTGGTATTGTTATAGGTGTTATTCAAAACGGTATGAGTATAACCGATGCATTGCAACATTATACTATTCTTACAATAGGTGACGGTCTTGTTTCTCAAGTTCCTGCTCTTTTAATTGCAACTGCTGCCGGCATGGTTGTTACAAAAAATGCCGGCGGTAAATCTTTAGACAGTCAAATGAAAATGCAATTGTTAGGAAATCCAAGGGTTTTGGGTACGGTTGCCGGTGCTGTTCTGCTTTTTGCCGTTGTTCCCGGTATGCCTACAATTCCTTTTCTGCTATTGGGTTCGGGTTTAATTACCGCAACGGTTTTTGTTAATAAAAACAAAGAAACTTTAGTGGAAGAAGAAATTATTGAACCCGAAGAAACAGATGAAACCGAAGAAAAAGTTGAAGAATATTTACAAGTTGATCCCGTTGAAGTGGAAATAGGTTACAGTTTAATTTCGTTGGTTGATGAAAGTCAAGGTGGAAATTTATTTCAAAAAATTTCATCTACAAGAAAATTTGTTGCTCTAGAATATGGTGTGTTGGTTCCTCCCGTTAGAGTAAGAGATAATCTTCAACTAAACCCCAACGAATACATTATAAAAGTTAAAGGAAATACCGTTGCAAAATACGAAATCTACACCGAAAGATATTTGGCAATGAATTCCGGGAACATAACGGAAAAATTAAGCGGTATTCCAACAAAAGATCCGGCCTTCGGCTTAGAAGGTTTTTGGGTTACCGCCGATGAAAAAGACAAAGCCGAGCTAATTGGCTATACCGTTGTTGATGCCGTTTCTGTTTTATCTACTCATTTGCAAGAAACCATTAAAAAGAATTTCGATAAAATTCTTACGCGTCAAGCGGTTAAACAATTACTGGAAAACCTTAAAGAAGATTACCCGGCCGTTATTGAAGATATTAACCCAGAAACATTACCCCTGGGTACAATTCAAAAAGTTTTACAAAGCTTGCTTAAAGAACTTATTCCGATAAAGGATTTGGTGCAAATACTTGAATCTTTAATAGATTATTCAAAGGTTACAAAAAATATTGAAGTTCTAACCGAATATGTAAGACATTCTTTGGGAGAAACAATTGCATCCCTTTACAAAGATGAAAATAACATTATTCACGCAATTGCCGTAGGTGAAAATTTAGAAGAATTCATTACCAACTCCTTGGCACAAAACGGAGATGCCACTCAAACATTGGGACTAACCCCGGAAATGCTTTCCAAGTTAAATAACTCTATTACCGAACAAATGGAAATACTAAAACAATTAGGTTATGTACCTGTATTTATAACCTCGGCAACAATAAGACCATATTTATTCAGACTCATTAATTCATCTTTCCCGGATGCGGTATTGCTTTCCTTTACCGAGTTGCCGACAAATATTGAAATAGAATTTATAGGAAAACTAGAGGTTTAGTATGCAGATTAAAAAATTCAAAGCCAAAACACTAAAAGAAGCAATTGCCAAAATGAAAAACGAATACGGCAACGAAGCAATTGTTCTTAGCACCAAAGTACTTGATGACTTTTCAAACGGTATTGAAAAAAAAATATTCGAAATTACAGCCGGTTTGGATTCGGACGAAAATTTTGAACTAGAAAAACCGAAAACTCCTGCTAATAATAAAGCTAAAGATTTTCAAACCGAAATAAAAAAAATGACCGAAAAAATTTACGGCGTTTCTTCCAAAAAGAAAAAAAATATCAAACCGAAAACCAACAATAAACTTAACACAAACAAAATAGATACCTCTGAAATAAAAAAAATTAAAAATCAATTGATTGATAAAGATGTAAACGAAAACATAGCCGATGCCGTTGTAAATAAATTAATGCAATACACCCCTTTGTTAGATAAATACAATAAAAGCGAATTTATTATTTCTACACTTGCATCAATGATTCCAACAAGTGATTTTAAAATTAATACCGGCGGTAAACCGAAAATAATTTCTTTGGTTGGACCAACCGGAGTTGGTAAAACTACTTGTATTGCTAAACTTGCTGTTATTTCTAAAATTTTACACAACTTGAATATTGGACTTATTTCTATCGATACATACAGACTTGGAGCTTTGGATCAGCTGAAAATTTTTTCTGAAATTAGTAATATAGATTTTCTTGTTGCTTACGAACCGACGGATATTAAAAAATTTATGAAAAAATTTAATAACAAAGATATTGTTTTTATAGATACAGTGGGCAGAAGCCAAAACAACACAAAGTTACTTAACTCTATTAATGACTTTTTAACTAAAGTTAAAGTAGATGAAACTTATCTTGTATTAAACAGTACGGCAGATTATAAAATTATGAAAGACGTTGCTAAAAAATTTAAACTGCTAAACTATAACGGATTAATATTTTCAAAACTGGACGAAGCAATTTCATACGGTAATATTATTAATTTGGTAACCGAAATAAAAACCCCGATTAAGTATTTAACAAACGGACAAGTTATACCGGACGATATAATAGCTGCCGATAGCGAATTTATTGCAAAAATGATTCTAAGAGGAAAAATAAACTAATGTTGGGTCAAGCAAAGCGATTATTGGAATTAAAAAATTTAATACAAAAAGAGCAAACCGAAAACAAAGACGGGAAAATTGTTTCTTTTACTTCGGGCAAAGGAGGAACCGGAAAGTCATTTCTATCCGGAAACATTGCCTATTTACTTTCCGAAACAGGAAAAAAAATATTGCTAATCGATTTGGATCTAAACTTTTCAAATTTAAATACTTTGTTTAACATTCATTCCGCAAATACAATTTATCACTATCTTACATATAACAAATCTCTTTCGGATATTATAGAAAAATATAACAATAACTTGCATCTGATACTTGGTGAATCCGGTAAAACGGACCACCCTGCATTTAGTAATCAAAAAGCGGAATTAATGATTAACGAACTTAAAAATTTATCGTACAAATACGACTATATTTTAGTTGATACTCGTTCCGGAATTGACGAAGGAACGTTAAAATTTTTGATAAATTCCAACCAAGTAATTTTTGTTGTTACGCCGGAGCCTACTTCGGTAATGGATTCTTACGTAATTCTGAAAATGTTAAAAATAAACGGAGCAGATAATTCCTTAAAAGCAATAGTAAATAAATGTTTTACTGCCGAAGAAGGTAAAGTAACATTTGATAATTTGGACAAAGCAGCCAAACATTTTCTTAAATTGGATGTGGAATACTTGGGTGAATTAAACTTTTCGGAAGAAGTTATCAAATCCATTCGTAATCAAATTATTTTTCTTGAAGGGCAAAACTCTTCGGAAATATCAAAGCAAATAAAAAAAATATCTTTGACTTTTCAAAAACAAACATTTGGTTAATAGTAACCACGCAACCTTCCTTTAATTTATTTAAAAGTGCCAAAATAACCCAAAACCAAAGGAAAAATAAAATAATAATTGGTACGCTCTTTGCCTTAATATTTTGCAAGGAGAATAAATGAAAAAGATAATTTTTAATCTCGGTTTACTGGTCTTTTTTATATCATTAATTTTTTTTAGTCGGCAAGGAATGTTAGTACAAGATATACTGATAAAATCTTTCGCTGTATTTTTTGTGTTTACTTTTATGTTAACAATACTTGCATTAACATTTATTAAAGCCGTAAATAAACTTTCTAACGAAAAACAAAAAAACTATTATAGTTAAGTTATAGGAATAATTCAATATGGATAATGCTACTCTATGGGCGGAATATAAAAGCGTACCCTCCGAAGGATTAAAAAAACAAATTATGATTAACTATACAAACTTGGTTCATTACGTAATACATAATTCAAAATTTATGAACCTTAACGTAGTTGAAGAAAAAGATTATTTTCAATTCGGGGTTGAAGGATTAAGCGAGGCAATTGAAAGATTCGACCCTAATTTCGGAACAAAATTCGAAACCTATGCAATTCAACGAATAAGAGGTAAAATAATAGATGAACTTCGTAAACTGCAAATAAAACCCCGAACAAATTATCAAAATCAAGATCCCACAAAAGTTATTTACAAAAACGTATCGTTAGATCAATCATACGATGTTGACGAAAACTTTACTTTGGCGGATATTATTCCTTCCGAATACGAATTGCCCGATGACGAATTCAACCAGAATGAAAAAAAGAACTTACTAATTGAAGCAATAAAAGAACTGAATGAAAGAGATAGAATTATAATATCACTTTATTATTACGAACACATGAACTACAAAGAAATTGCAAATGTATTGGACATAACGGTTTCCAGAGTTTCTCAACTTCACAGTAAGATAATGAAAGAATTAAGAAAGAAAATTGAAAAGCAATATAATGAATAGCATAACGGAAAATAGCATAAAAGAAAACAGAAAGATTTATGATATTCTTTCAACCGTAAATAATATTCCTCCGGTGCCGTTTATAATTCAAGAAGTTGCAAATCTAATTGGAAATCCGAAAACAAATGCCGCAAAGCTGGGAAAAATTATAAGCAAAGACCAAGGATTGGTTACAAAAATATTAACGGTTGCAAATTCTCCTTTATATGGAATTCCGCGCCGTGTTTCCACAATAGATTTTGCAATTGTTGTGCTGGGTTTTGAGCAAATTAAAAATATTGTTATTGCTTTATCTATGATGGAAACATTAAAAGTATTGGGAGATAAAAAATTTCCGCAAAAAAAATATTGGATGCATTCTATAATTACCGCCATTGCCGCTCAAAGAATTGCAGACGATTTGGGATACCAAACCAGCGGAGAAGCCTTTACTGCCGGCTTGCTTCACGATTTGGGCATTCTTGTTATTTATAAAATTTTTAACAACGAGTATAAAAAAATTACTGACACAGTGAAAAAAAATAAAATTGCCTATTTGGAAGCCGAAGAAAAACAACTTGGAATTACTCACCAAGAAGTAGGCGGTTTTTTAATTGATAAATGGAACCTTCCTTATTCGATTGCCGATGTTATTTATAATCATCATAATCCTTCTTTGTCAGAAAATTATTCCGAGCTTGCTTCCTTAATTCATTTGGCTGATTTTATGACGAAAAAATTATCCATTGGTAATTTTATTTGGGACGATTCCTCAACTTTAGATTTGAATATAATAGATATTTTGAAACTTGGAGATGAAGAATATTTGGAAAATTTTATTTTCAGTTATAAAGATTTATTCGATAGTCAACTAAATACAATTAAAATATAATCACACTTAATTAATAGAAGGTAATAAAATGGATGAACAACAACTTAAAGAAAGAAGACTGAAATCCGAAAGCGAACTGGTAAATGTTTATAACCTTCCGGCAATGTCCACCACAATGTTGGAAGTTACAAATCTTTTGGATGACCCTTCAACAAATACCGCCGATTTAAGTAGAATCATTGGCAAAGATCAAGGGTTGTCAACAAAAATATTATCAATTGCAAATTCTCCTTTGTACGGACTAACAAGAAAAGTTTCAACAATCGATTTTGCAATTTTAATTATTGGATATCAAGATATAAAAAATATTGTTGTTGCTTTAACTATGGTAGATTCGTTTAAAAACAAATCCGATAAATATTTGGATCAAAAAGAATTCTGGATGCACTCTATGTTGGCCGGAACAGCGGCTAAAAGAATTGCAGAAGATTTGGGACTTAAAATAGGTAGCGAAGCTTTTGTTGCGGGTTTGTTACACGACCTTGGCGTTCCCGTAATGCATAAATTCTTTAAAACTGAATTTGAACAAATAGTTAACGAAATAGAAGAGTTGGGAACACCTTTATTAGAAGCCGAAAAAAAATATCTGGGAATGAACCATCAAGAAATAGGTAAATTTTTAACCGATAAATGGCATTTACCGGAACATCTTTCCAAAGTTGTAGGCAATCATCACAATCCGAGTACCACAGATAAAGACGTTTTAACTTCCGTTGTGCATGTTGTTGATTATATGATTGAAAAACTTCAAATTGGTAATTTTTATTTGGATAAAGGATTACAATTGGATGAAAGCGCTTTGGAAGTTATTGGAATATCTTCAACCGAAGAATTGGATGCATTTATAGAAAGTTATAGAGAATTATTTAACGAAGAAATTAGTTCGGATTTATTTCTGAAATGATTATACATAAAGTAAATACCGCAAAAGCCAAATTGCTTTATGAATCCATTACCGATATTGCTTCGGAAAAAGAAGAATACGGTAATCCGGCATTCGGTAATTCCGAATTTCAAATGCTTGAAAAATATTCGCATTTTGTTCAGAACTTAATAGCGTTCGAAAAAGAAATTAAACGAATTGAAAATTTGGAATCTCTTTTTAACAGTTTTACTCTATACTTAAAAAGAATTATTCCGGTTAAAGATGTTACTTTAATGTTTTTTGATGATGTTGATAATAAGTTAATTCCGTTTAATAACAAAACCGCTTCAAACATTGATAAAGCAATGAATAACTTTAACAAAGAAGGTGTTTTTAAAACCGTTTTTTCTCAAAATTCCTCTATTACAATTCCGGACTTGGAAAGTTATAATTCAAGCGGACCGAAGCTTCATTATTTAATTTTACCTGTTTACGAAAAAAACAACTACGGAATTCTTTCCGTATTAACTTCCTTGCATAAAAAAAATATTACAACACTTGAAAAGAAAAATATAAGTATTCTGCTTAACATTTTACTTGGCAAAGTAGAAAAAATAAAACTTACGGAAAAACTAAACGAAACCTATGACGAACTTCAAACGTATCAAGCAAAACTGTCTAACGATTTCAGACTTTCGGCTATTGGTGAAATGACCGAGGGAATTATTGAAGATATAACCACTCCCTTACAAGTAATAGTTAGTAATGTAGATATTTTATCGGAAGAAACAAAACCGCTGACCGAATTGAAACATATAAAAAATCAAACTAAAAAAATAAATCGTATTATCAACAGACTTGCAAAATTTGCCGATGTCAATCAAAAAAATATTAAGCTAAAATCTTGTAACATAAACAACATAATTAAAAATTACTTTCTACTTGTAAAATCTACATTGGAAAATTCCAACATGGAATGTATTTTGGATTTTGATAATAATTTACCTCCTATATTAAGTAACCCCAATTATATATATCAGCTTCTGACAAATATTTTTTCAATCCTAAAAAATTTCAAAACCCAAAAAAGCGGTGTTATACTCCAAACAAGATTTAAAGAAAATAATATTTACCTAAGAATTATTTCAACAATAAAATTCAATACGGTTAATAACATAATGGAAAACGACCAATACGGATTGGTAATTAAAATTATTAAAAACATAATGAAAAAACATGAAGGAGCCGTTGAAATAAGTTCGTTTAATAACGGAGGTACGGCAATTTCATTAAAATTTCCACTAAAAAGAAAAATAAGAAAATGAAAAAAATACTATCAATATTATTTGTAACTATTGTGCTAACTTTTGTAAACAATGCACAAACAAAAACCAACAAAAACATTACAATTCATAATTCGGCGGTTAATTACGAAAACCCCAAAATGAATTTTATAAACGAAAGAATTTTTACAACATCCATAATTATCAGCGAAATTGCATTACTATTGGGAATTTTATTTTATTGGAAAAAAACATATACCGAAAGCAAAATTGATAATAAAACTATATTCAAAAAAAATATTAAAGCATTAAGAAACGAACGGATAAAATATTTTGAAAATGAAAAATTATCTGCAATAAGAAAAACACTGAAAACAAAAATTAAGAAAAAAATTATAGACGGAAAATTTATAACGGCAAAAGCCAAACAGATGAAAATATCGAAAGGCGAAATATTTTTGGCACAACGCCTTAAGCAATTACAAACAAAATTATAATGACGGAAAATATTACAAATATTATCAACTACGAAAAACTAACCGGTATTGGAAACTCTGCCAAAACACATTTTTGGTTAGAACCCGGCTCAATTGTTTCTATAGAACTTATTGAACAATTGGAAAAAGGTGTAAAAGTTTTAATTAACGGAAAATTGTTTATTGCAATAATAGACGAACCTATTCCGTTAAAAGAAGAAATATTGGCATTGGTTACCAATGTAAAAAAATTATCATTGTCTTTAAATTTTGAAAATCAACTTTATAAAAACAAAAAAAAATTGTTGGAAGAAATTTTTATAAAATTAAAAATAGCACCGGATAATATTTTGTTTGAAATTTTGGAAAATATTATTAAAGAAAAAAAACCATTAATAAAAACCAAAATCATTCAGCTCTTTGAACTTATCGGGCAATTGAATTTGGAATCCAATTCAATACAAATATTGTTGCTTATTCATCTGGTATGGAATAACCTGGCAAATAATAATTATGCAAAAGATTTAATAACGAATTTATTTCAAGAACCGTTCGAATACGTTTGCGAACAGGTGGCGGAAACAACCAAACAGATATTATTTACCGGCATTCCGCAATATATAGCAAAAGAAATAACCGACAAATTAATTTATAATGAAGATTACAACAACACAATTGCACTTGGTAACAAAACCGAAAGCATTATAAAAATAATTAAAACATTAAGCAATTATTCGGAAACCCGAAACGAGATAAAGAACAAAAAAGAAATAAATAGCTTTATTGAATACGGAAGTAAATACGTTTTACAAAAAATAGTTTTACAACAATATGATTATTATCCCGATTTGATTTTGGTAAAACATAATAATGATATAGCCGAAATAAACGTTGAAATAAAAAAACACTCTACTCCAAACGGAACGCCGACATACAAAATAAAACTTCAATATAAAAAAGAACCATTGGAACTAAAAGGTTTGTTAAAAGATTATTTATTAATCGGTAACATTTCGGCAAACATAAACAATAGTAAGGAAATAAATGAACAAATAAAAAATACCGAAGAAAGATTATTACGGAAAATAAAAATAAAAACTAACATTACAATAAATAATGAAGTGCAAAACCAAAACATGCAACATTTAAACTACTTGGTAATAAATAAACTTGTCTCTTAAAAAAATTACAATGGAAAATTGTAGATGAAAAAACTTTTGGAAATTGCATACGAAAAAAAAATATTAAAAGAAAAGAATAAACTAATAGAAAAATTAATTGAAAAAAATAAACAGGAAGAAAAAACAATAGAAACACTAAAAAATGAAATTGCAAAACTCTTAATAAATATTTCTCAAAAAAGGAATTGAAATGATTAAAGGATTATTTAACGCATCGATAAGTATGCAAGATAAAATACATAACATACAAATAATAGCCAACAACCTTGCAAACATAAACACAAACGGTTACAAACGAGAAATACCGTTTAGCGAATACATGAAACGAAACGGAAACGAAACCGTTAAACAAATAACGGATTTTAGTGAAGGTGAATTTGTTGAAACCGGTAATCCATTGGATTTGGCTATTTCCGGCAGAGCATTTTTAGCGGTAAAAACCAACCGCGGAATTGAACTTACAAAAAACGGTTCGTTGAAAATTAACGGCGAAGGCTTTCTAACAACAAAAGACGGTTACCCTGTTTTAGGCGAAAATGGTGAAATAAATATTAGCGAACAATTAATCGATTCCAAAGCAAAAATACAAATAACAACCGAAGGAAAAATAAAATTAAACGATAGGAAAATCGATACATTAAAAATGCTGAAAGTAGAGGACCCGAAATTATTACTACGTTCGGAAAATGAAAAATATTTTGACCCAAACGAAAATTATCTGCAAGCGGATTTTAATGATTATCAAATACATCAAGGTTTTGTGGAAACATCAAACACAAATCCCATATTGGAAATGCAGGCAATGATACAACTGCAAAAAGATTACGAAGCATCGCAAAAAATGATTGCCTCTTTGGATAATATGTTGGGTTATAACAAAGAAATTGGAAAAGTATAATATAAGGAGATAAAAATGCCTACAAGAGCACTAAGAACAGCCGCTTCCGGTATGTATGCACAACAACTTAATATTCAAGTTATTTCAAACAATATTGCAAATATGAACACAACAAGTTTTAAAAAAAGCAGAGCGGAATTTAAAGATTTAATTTATCAAGAAGTATCTGCAAATCCGCAACATAACTTTACACCGGGAACGGTTGAAGGACCAGAAGCTAAAATTCAAGTTGGTAGCGGTGTTAAACCTTCTTCAACACAAAAAATTTTTACACAAGGTACACTTCAACAAACCGGACACGAATTGGATTTAGCAATAAACGGAGACGGATTCATTCAAGTAAGAAAACCGGACGGTACATTTGCCTATACAAGAGACGGTGCTTTAAAAATTTCTTCGGAAGGCTCTTTAGTTACAACCGACGGCTATTTAATTGAACCGGGCTTTACGGTAAACGAAGAAACATTAAGTTTGGAAATTTCTAAAGACGGCGTTGTTACAGCTAAAGAAATCGGTGGAGATAAAGTTGAACTTGGAACCATTGAATTGGCAAAATTTGTTAATCCCGCTGGGTTAAAAGCCGAAGGAGATAACTTATATACAGAAACCGAAGCTTCCGGTCAACCAATACTCGGTACGCCCGGTCAAGAAGGATTCGGTGAACTTTATCAAGGATTTCTGGAAACCTCCAATGTTGACATTGTAGAAGAAATGATTTCGATGATTAGTGCACAACGTTCTTATGAAATTAATTCCAAAACAGTAAAAACAGTTGAAGATATGATGTCTATTGCCAATAACTTAAAACGATAGTTATGATAAATCTTTTAATTAACATATTGCTTTCGATCATTGTTTGGAGCGGTACAATCAAACAAACAAGCAGTATCGATGCCGCACTGAAAAGCGTGTTGGTAAATATTAACCGGTTTGAATATAAAATTATTTCTCCCAAACATATTAATAAATCGAAAATAAAAATTGATAGTAAAAGAGAAATCAAAATCGAAAAAGGTTATGCATATTTGCCGGTTCTATTTAATTCAAGACGTAAAATTACAAACGGAATAATTACACTGAAAATAAAACTTTATAAAAACGTTGCCGTTGCTGCGCAAGATATAAAACGTAACAAAAACATAACCCAAGCAGATTACAGAATAATTGAGAAAGAAGTTTCATCTTTAAGAGGCAAGCCGCTTGAAACAAACGGTAACTTAAATAAGTTAAGAGCAAAAAGATATATTAAATACGGTACGGTAATTTTACAAAACATGGTGGAAGAAACTCCGGATGTAAAACGCGGAACAAGAATTACCGCTTTTTACAGACGCGGCATAGTAAATATAAGCTTTAATGCAACGGCTAGAACCTCCGGGAAAATAGGTGATGTTATCAAAATAAAACGTGATGATAATAAACTTTTTAAAGCAAAGATTATTAGTTCAAATCAAGTTAGAATAATAGAGTAAAAAAAATGAAAAAAGTCATAATTACATTCTTAATGTTTCCGTTAATGCTTTTTGCTCAATCCATGAAAGAAAACGGATTTCGTTCATTATTTTCGGATTATAAAGCCGTTAACCTTGGCGATGCAATTACAATTATAGTGGTAGAATCTTCTAAGGCGGCCAATAATGCAGAAAAAAGCATTGGTAGAAAAAGCAAAATCGGATTAGGATTATCCGGCGGAATAGACGGCACCGGTTTACCTAAAGCAAATCTAGATTTAGGAACAAGAAATGATTTTAAAGGTGGCGGTACCGCAAAAGCTTCCGGAATGGTTAGAACCAAATTAAGTGCTTTGATCGATTCGGTTTTATCTAACGGACTATTAAGAATTAAAGGAAGCAGAAAAATTGTAATCAACGACGAAGAGCAAACAATTACAATTAAAGGAATTGTAAGAACATCCGATATTCGCTCGGATAATACGGTTTATTCTTACAATATATCGGACGCCGAAATAATATTTAAAAGCAATGGACAAATTAATAATGTTCAAGGACCCGGTTGGGTAACAAAATTATTCCATTGGTTATTTTAGGAGTTAAAATGAAATTAAATAAAATCATAATAATTTTTTTATTTATCAATAATATTTTTCTCGCTCAAAGAATTAAGGATATTGCTTATTTCAAAGGTATTAATCAAGAACAACTGATTGGTTACGGTTTGGTAGTTGGTCTTGCCGGAACCGGCGATAGTTATCGTTCCACTTTTACGGTTCAATCTGTTGTAAGTATGATGAAAAGGTTTGGTATAACGGTTCCGCAAACAAATTTAAGAACAAGAAACATTGCAGCGGTAATGGTAACGGCAAAAGTTAGTAATTTATCAAAACCCGGTAGCGAATTTGACGTAACGGTTTCTTCTATGGGAGATGCAAAAAGTTTAATGGGCGGAACTCTTTTAATGACACCGCTTTCAACCCAAAACGGAAAAGTTTATGCAATGTCTCAAGGTGCTGTTTCAATTGGCGGTTATGATATCAATACAAAATCCGGCGGGCGTGTTGCTAAAAACCATGCACTTAGCGGCAGAATTCCAAATGGAGGTATTATCGAAAAATCCTTAATGGAAGAAGGTTATATTCCCGAAGCCTTAAGCGTAATACTGAAAGATCCGGATTTTACAACTGCAACATCTATGGCCGATTCCATAAATAAAAAATTCGGTGGAACTATTGCAAAAGCAAAAGACGGTGCAGAAGTTTCCTTAACCATTCCCTCCGATAAACAAAATAACCTGACGGATTTCTTATCGGAAATAGAAGGTATTCAAGTTAAAAAAGATGTAATTGCAAAGGTTGTATTAAACGAAAGAACCGGTACCGTAGTTTCTGGAGCCAACGTTAAAATAGCACCGGTTTCAATTTCTCACGGTAGTTTAAATATTACAATACGATCCTATCCTTTAATTTCGCAACCGTCTCCGTTTTCTAACGGACAAACAACGGTTTTTAACAATCAAGTTCCCGATGTAAAAGAAAATAAACAAAACAGTACCTATTCTATTAAAGGTGCTTCAAATGCACAAGAAGTTGCCGCTGCATTAAATTCACTTAAAGTTTCGCCAAGAGATATAATTGCAATCTTCCAAGCATTAAAAGAAGCAGGTGCATTAACTGCAGAATTGGTGATAATGTAATGAAAGAATTGGAATTAAAAATATCAAACGGTAAAGCCCATTTTAAAAAGCCCGTTAAAATCAAAAAAAGATTTACGGAAACAGAAAAAAGAAAATTAGCCAAAGCTTCGCAAGATTTTGAAAGCGTGTTAACCACAATGATGTTAAAGAGTATGACAAAAACAACAGGTGGCTTGTTAGGTAAAAATAATTACGGTGGCGATGTTTTGGATGTTTTATTTGAAACAAAGATTGCGGAAAAAATTTCGCAAACCAAAAAATTGGGAATAGCAGATAAAATTTTTAAAAGTTTAACAAATGAAGAATTAACCACATTTAAAAAAAATATTGCAAAAATGTCGAATAAACAAATTGATAAACACCAATACAAAAAATTCATCGATAAAAAAGATTTAAACTTAAATGAAAAAGCTTTAAAAAGATTAAAAAAATTCGATTTATATATTAAAGATGCCGCAAAAAAATTTAATGTGGATGAAAAACTTATTAAATCGGTAATACTTACGGAATCATCCGCAAAAGCCGATGCAAAATCGAAAGCAAATGCAAAAGGATTAATGCAATTGGTTGATTCAACCGCAAATTATTTGGGTGTAAAAAATGTTTGGGACCCAAAAGAAAATATTATGGCGGGAACAAAATACCTATCCGAATTACTGAAAACATTTAACGGTAATACGGAGTTGGCTTTGGCCGGTTACAATGCTGGGCCCGGAAACGTTTTAAAGCATAAGGGAATTCCTCCATTTAAAGAAACACAAAATTATGTTAAACGTGTAAAAAATTATTTAAATAATTTGGACTAATTATGAATACCGAAGAGTTAGTAAAAATACTTGAGACACAGAAAAATAACTTAAAAGCATTATTGGAAATTGTAATGAGCAAGCAAAAAATTTTATTAAACAATCAATTAAAAAAATTACCTCATTACATTGCTTTAGAAGAAAAGAAACTTCTTGGTGTGCAATTAACCGAAGAAAAAAGATTACAAATAATGCAAACTATATTCAACAAATATAATATTAAAAGTCAAAGGTATAAACTTCAAATATTAACAAAAGAACTCGATAATATATTACCGGAAAATTATTTACAAAATATAACAGACAAAGAAAAGGAAATAAAAAAACTTATTTCCCAAATAGTAAAAATTAATAAACAAAATTTGTTGCTTGTAGAACAATCAAGCCAAATAATTTCGGAAACGGTTAAAGCCGTAATAGAAACAAGTAAAAAAGTTTTTATAGATAGAAAAGGATAAAAATAATGTCGCTAAGCAGTTTATTTACCATATCAACTTCAAGTTTGTTTGCTCATCAAAAAGCTTTGGCTGTTACTGCTTCCAACATTGCCAATGCAAACAATCCTGCATATACCAGACAAGTTGTTATGTTTGGAACCGCACCGCCCGACCACAGAGCATATTTTTCTTTCGGGAGCGGAGTTAACGTAGATAAAGTACTTAGAGTAAGAAACGGAGTTACCGATACACAAATAAGAAACAATAATCAAAAATTTTATAATGCCGAAAAACAAACTACGGTATTAAAACAAGTGGAATCCTTATTTTCCGAACCTTCGGATTTGGGTTTGTCTAATCTTATTACAAATTTTTTTAACTCTTGGGACGAATTGGCTGCCGATCCGCAATCATCGGCATTAAGAACAACGGTTGCTCAATCTGCACAAAATTTATCCGAGAAAATATCCTCTGTCTATAGCGGTATTACTCAAACCAAGTTGGATCTTAAAAACGAAGCCAAAGATACGGTTGATAAAATAAATATAATAGTTGAACAATTACATACCGTAAATTCTCAAATTTACGAAGCACATGTGGTGGGAAATTATGATAACGATTTAATTGATAAAAGAGATTCTTTGTTAGATAAACTTAGTCAGTATGCAAATATAAACGTTTCAATAGATAAAAATGAAGTTGCTAACGTTTCAATTGGCGGCGTTTTTGCCGTAGACGGTTTGCACCATGTAAAATTCGATTTAAAACAAAAAGGTGAAAAACTTGTTTTGCAAACAAACGGAGAAGAAATTAAATCCAATATTCAAGGCGGTTCTTTAAATGCATTGATAAGTATGTTTAATGTTCAACTTCCTGAAAAATTAAATAAGCTTGATGAGTTAAGCTCAACTATAATGACCCAAGTTAACGAAATTCATTCCAAAGGTTATACGTTAACAAAACCACCGCAAACAAACATAAACTTTTTTACAGATTATAAAGACGGAGTATTAACAATCAACCAAGATATAATTGACGATCCGTATAACATTGCCGTTTCTTCCGACGGTACGGACGGTAACAATAAAATTGCATTGGATATAGCCGCAATAAAAAACAAAGAAATATTAAACGGAAGAACCATAAGCGAAAACTATTCCGATTTGGTTAGCGGAGTTGCAAATAAAATAAATTTGGAAGAACAAAATCAAGAATCATACGGTTTGGTATTGCATCAATTAAATCAACAAAAAGCAGAATATTCCGGTGTTTCAACCGACGAAGAAATGGTTAACATGGTAGAATATCAAAAATCTTACGATGCAGCAGCCAAGCTTATTAAAGTAGCAGACGATTTATTACAAACATTAATAAATATGGTATAACTATGAGAATACCGGATTCATTTACACGGCGAAATTACTTAAGAGCATTGAACAGAACCAAAAACGATTTGGCGGAAATTCAATATCAACTTGCCACCCAAAGTAAGGTTAACAAACCTTCGGATAATCCCTTAAGTAATTCAAGAATTATGAGATTGCAAAGTCAACTTAAAAGCATAAATACCTACAGAACAAATATTAGCTACGGAAAATCTATGTTGGATAGTACAATTTCGGCTTTAGACGGAATGCAATCCGAAGTTGAAAACATTGTTGTTGAACTTACTAAATTAAATTCTCCGGTTGTAGATAATACATTGGAATCATTTGCAACGTTTATAGAAGGTACAATAAAAAACTTAGTTGAACTGGCAAATACAGATTTTAACGGACAATACAACTTCGGCGGTACGGAAAACGGTAGCAAACCGTTTACATATAACGAAACAAACGATAAAGTTATACAAAACGTTCAACATATTGGTGGCGATAAAGAAGTTAGAATATCGAAAGGGATTAAACAAAAATTTAATATTTCAGGAAAAGAAGTTTTTCAAAGCGTAGCAAAACAAACCGGCAACCTTAATTCCGAAAGTAACCCGGGAGATGTACAATCGGCAAGTAGCAAAATTTATGATGCACAAGGGAACGAATACACATTAAATACAATTTATACTAAAACAGCCGATAATACATATTCCTTAAAATATACAATAGTTGATAAAGACTCTAACGAAATTAAAAACGAAACCCTAAGCGATATTAAATTTAATTCGCAAACCGGAAACTTCGAATCAATAAACGGTGATCCTTTCGGAGAAATACATATCGAAATGCCGGATAATAAAATTGATTTTGTGATAGATGTTTCAAAATTACAAGAAAAAAGTTCCGCTACAAACATCAAAACCGCTTTAAGTCAAAAAGCAAACATATTTGATGTTTTAATATCAATTAAACAAGGATTAAAAGAAGGGAAAAAACCAACAGCGGAACAAGTGCAAATGGTAAAAGACTTTAATCAACATTTGCTTAATAAACTTTCCAAAGCCGGAGGTATTCAAAATAAATTGGATTCGGTAGAAACAGTTCTTAACAGCAGAGAACTTGAGGTAACTCAGTTGCTCTCGGCAGAAAAAGACGTTGACGTGGCAAAAGCATTGGTAGATTTACAAACCAAACAATACACATTGGATTTAACATATAAAATATCATCTATGATTTTACCTAAATCACTAATGGATTACTTATAATGCTAAAAAAATTCGGGAGTGTAATTGGTTTAGTTATAGGATTTGTTTCCATCTTCGGAGCATATTATTTGGAAGGTGGCACTTTTGGTGCATTGTTTATTGCTTCTTCCATAATAATAGTTTTCGGAGGTACATTTGCCGCTACAATAATTGGAGTGGGTATCGAAAAGTTTTTAAGTATATTCTCTCTAATTAAAAGAGCATATTTTCCGCCCCGATACGATATTAAAAATTTAATATCCGGATTTGTAATTATTTCTAAAAAAAGCCGGAAAGAAGGAATACTTGCAATGGAAGGACAAATTGCAAAATTGCTTTATCCGTTTCCGAAAAAACTCATCCGTTTGGTTATGGACGGTACGGACATTGATTTACTGGAAAATATTGCTCTTGGTGAAATTAAAGCAATGCAAAACAGACATTACTCGTTTATTTCCATATTTAACAAAATGGGCGGATACGCACCTACAATGGGAATAATCGGAACAGTAATGGGACTTATTATGACGCTTGCAAATGCCGGCAAAGATCCAACTATACTTATACATAATATTGCTACGGCTTTTATTGCAACACTTTGGGGAATACTTAGCGCAAATTTACTTTGGTTACCAATATCAGACAGATTAAGAGAATGTCACTTAGAAGAAAAACAAATGATGGAGCTTTCTTTAGAGGGAGTTATGGCAATACAAAGCGGGGAAATACCCTCGATAGTAAAATCAAGATTGATGAGTTTGTTGCCTCAAAAAGAACAAGACAGCTCCGTAATAAAATTGAAATAGAAGATAACTTCCAAGAAAGCCATACGGCGGGAGCAGAACGTTATTTGCTTACCTACGCCGATCTTATAACATTGCTTTTAGGATTGTTTATTATTCTTTATGCTGTTTCGAATATTGATGCGGATAAATATAAAAAATTTATGAAAAGTGCAGGTATATTTTTCGGCACAAAAGAAATTCTTCCTGAAAACGGAAACAATAACAGATTACAATTAATTGGAAGCAAAGAAGAATTAAAATCAAAAATAGAAAATTTTATTAAAGAATATAATGTTCAAGATAATATTAAATTAACGGAAAACGAAAGAGGTTTTACAATTAGCATTTTGAATAAAATATTATTTAAATCCGGAGAAGCCAAACTTTCTGACGAAGCCAAACCGATTTTGGCAAAAATAGCTCAAATATTAAGAACCTTACCAAACGATATCAGAGTGGAAGGAAATACAGACGATGTACCAATAAGTACACCGGAATTTCCGTCAAATTGGCATTTATCAATAGCAAGAGCAACAAATACCGCTTATTACTTAATGCACGATTTGGGCGTTAACCAAGAAAAAGTAGCAATAGTTGGCAATGCAGAATTTAAACCTGTAGTAAAAGAAAATACCAAAGAAGCCAGAGCACAAAACAGAAGAGTTGATATTGTAATTTTAAATAAATAAAAAGGATATTTATGATAATTAAAAATAAACAATTCGGCGAAATTGAATATGATGAAAATTCGGTTATTAATTTTCCCCAAGGATTACTCGGGTTCGAAGAGCTTAAAAAATTTCTATTAATTCAAGAAGAAGACGGCCTTTTTGTTTGGTTAACTTCGTTGGACGAACCGGAAATTATATTTCCCATTTTTTCAATAAATCTCTTGGAAGAAAATTACGAAACTCCCACGGAATACGAACCCTATGGGATTGTTAAACTGGATAAAGATCCGGAAAAAGTTACCATAAACCTTAAAGCTCCGGTATTTATTCATAAAAAAGATAAAAAAGGATTTCAAAAAATAATTGATAACGAAAATTATCAAATTAACTATCAACTGTTTGTTAATAATAAAAAAGAAAAATAAAATGCTTGTACTTTCCAGAAAAGAAAATCAAAAAATAAGAATAGGTAAAAACATAATTGTTAGTATTGTTTCAATTTCCGAAAACAATATTAAAATTGGAATTGAAGCACCTAAAAATGTAGAAATTTTTAGAGAAGAAATATATTCGTTGGTTAAAACACACGCTAAAGAAGCCGTAATAAATAGTAAAAAAGAATTGAGTAAAGAATTTAAAGCTTTAAAAATCAATAAAATTAAAAAAAATGAAAAAAAATAAAGTTAAAGTCTTAATAATTGACGACAATGATTCGATACTACAATATCTGAAAACTTTTTTAGAACGTTACATGTTCGAAGTTCGAACAAGTTGTGACGGTTACGAAGGTATTCAATATTCTGCAGAGTTTAAGCCGGATATAATCTTTTTAGACCTAATGATGCCGAATATAGACGGAATAAAAATGCTTCAACTGAAAAAAGTTCTTAATGATATTAAAGATATTCCGGTAATTGTTATAAGTGCCAATACTGCAAGAAAAAACGTACTTGCGGCAATTGAAGGAGGAGCAGATAGAGTTTTAGCTAAACCTATAAATACTCAACAATTAAAATCTACCGTAAACGAACTTTTAGGAGGTAGTTTTTTTGAAGTGAAAAACCCGGATATTTTATATAAACCGGATACAATTAAACAAAACAAAGAAATAGCAAAAAATCTTATAGTTTCTTTCGAAGAGAAAAAACATAGAATTGAAAAAGCTATTTATTTAAGAGACGAAAAAACAATTAAAGAAATTGCAGAATATTTTTTAAATCAAAGCAAAAAACTAAACTCGGAAAAATTTATTGAAATAAGTAATGAACTGAAAAATAAAATTTATCAAAAACCATCAGACTGGATGTATGCGGATATTAAACTAAAAGAATTAAACAAAATTATTAAAGAAATAAAACTTCAATTTTCATAACAAAACAAAGTAAATTATTATGTTAATTATAGTTGGTGCAATAGTTGTATTGGGAAGCTTGATAACCGGATTTACATTAGCCGGCGGACATTTGGAAGTATTAATACAAGTTTCCGAATTTATTACAATCGGCGGTGCGGCAATTGGCAGTTTGTTAATTATGACTTCGATGGATGATTTGAAAAAAATATTTGCCGCAATTCCCCGAGCAATATCACACAAATCACATTCAAAAGAAGATAACCTTGTTCTTTTAAAAGCCTTATACGAATTATTTTTACTGGCACAAAGAGACGGGCTATTATCTTTGGAAAAACATATAGAGAACCCTGCCGAAAGCGAAATACTTTCGCAAGACGAAAAACTGATAAAAAACGAATATGCTTCGGCATTTCTTTGTGATACTTTAAAAGTTATGTTATCCGGCGGCGTACCTCCACATGAAGTTGAATCCCTTATGGATATAGAAATTAAAACGTTTAAAGCGGATTCACATCCGGCACATTCTTTATTAACAAAACTTAGCGACGGATTTCCTGCTCTTGGTATTGTTGCCGCTGTGCTTGGTATTATTGTTACAATGGGAAGTATTAACGAAGGCGCCGCAGAAGTCGGTCATCACGTAGCTTCGGCTCTTGTGGGTACTTTTTTGGGAATTTTAATGTCTTACGGTTTTATTGGACCTTTGGCGACAAATATAGAACACATGTCTGAAGCAGACGTAAGATATTTGGAAACCATAAAAGAATGTTTAATAGCCTATGCAAAAGGAAATCCTCCAATAGTTGCCGTTGAAATAGGAAGAAGAACTTTAATGCCCGGCGAAAGACCTTCGTTTTCGGAATTGGAAAGTTACTTACGTGGAAAAGGTGAATAATTATGGCCGACGAAAAACAACCAATAATAATTAAAAAAGTTATTGAAGGCGGACACGGTCACCACGGCGGTGCATGGAAAGTTGCCTATTCCGATTTTGTAACGGCACTAATGGCACTATTTATTGTCCTTTGGATACTCGGTCAAGATGATTCCGTTAAACAAAAAATAGCCGGATATTTTAATGATCCGAGCGGATTTGCTATTGGAACGGGACCAACGGCTATAGAAGGAAATAATGCAAAAAAAATTATGCCCAAAGAATTAACAGAATTGCAAAGACAAAAGTTGGAAAAAGAACGCCTTGATAAAATGGGCAAAGAATTAATGGATAAATTAAGCAGTAAAGATTTTGATAACATTGCCGACCAAGTTGAAGTTGAGTTTACAAAAGAAGGTTTAAGAATTGAATTAATTGAATCCAGTCACGATGCTTTTTTTCAAGTAGGTACTGCTAAGTTGGAAGAAAAAGCAAAAAGAATATTAAAATTAATCGGTAAAGAATTAGCTAAACACGATAATAAAATTGTTATTGAAGGTCATACGGATGCAAGACCTTTCCCGGGTGGCAGAAAAGGTTATTCCAATTACGAATTAAGTGCCGATAGAGCTAATGCAGCACGAAGAGCCTTACTTGATGCGGGTGTAAAAGAACAAAACATCGATGAAATACGCGGGTACGCTGCAAACAGATTAAAAAACAAAGATAATCCTTTTGATGTTGTTAACAGAAGAATTAGCATCATTGTTAAATATTCAGAATCTTCATCAGATAAAAAGAAAAATCAAATTGAAGAATAATTTTTACTTCATAAAATAACTTGTTGATAATTGAAAAATGTAAAATTTTCCAATTGCTATGCCGAATTTATCAAATACGAATCCGCTCAATTGCAATATTTAATCAGAGTGCTCTTTGTTGTCTGATAAATTTTAAAACATATTTCATCCCTAATTATCAATAAAAAGTATATTGACAATTAAGAAAGTTATCTTATTATTGTAGTTAAAATATTTACTAATTATTTTTTCCCGAATGAATAAAGAAGAACGTATATTGGTGGTTGAAGATGAAAGCGATTCACGCTTTTTATTCGAACGCCTGCTAAAGAAAAACGGTTACATTGTTAAAACAGCAGAAAACGGAGAAGTGGCTCTTAACATTTTGGAACAATTTAATCCGAAAGTTATTTTGGCTGATTGGACAATGCCGAAATTAAATGGTGTTGAACTTTGCAATATCATAAAGAAAAAAGACGATTTTAAATTAATTTACTTTATTCTTCTTACCGGCAGAACTTCATTAAAAGACAGAGTGGAAGGTTTGGATACCGGTGCTGACGATTATTTGGTTAAACCTATTGATAATCAAGAATTGTTGGCTCGTATTAGAGCCGGACTTAGAATACACAATCTGCAAAACGAACTGAAAAATGTTGAACACGATAAAGCCGTTGTAGAATTGGCAACTACAATAGGACACCAAATTAATAATCCTCTTGCAAGTCTTAAAATGTCTATAGAATCATTAAAAGAAGAAATAGATAATAAAAATAAAAGCACACAAGAAGATATCTTTATAATTGAAGAATCATTAAAAAGAATACAAAAATTTGTTAAAGCTCTGCAAGAATTAAAAAGTGCCGAAACAACCGACTATACATCCGACAATAAAATGCTTAAAATTTAGATTGTTCTTAATAATTCCAAGCCGATTTAACCATCTTAACAAATTACAAGTATCATAAAAATCAGCGTTCCTATTT
>JALSTL010000109.1 GCA_026983755.1 Melioribacteraceae bacterium
ATAGGATTTCTTAAAGAGTTTTTAGGAAGTAATTCCAATTTGTTTTTAAGCTCTCTATTTTCAATTTCTTCTTTTGTTAAAGAAGACGAATGATTATATCCTGCAAGCATACAAGCTTCATCGTAGGTGTTTCCTTCTTTAAGATGAGGTAATATTTTTCTTATGGCTCTTGCTGATAAACTACCGTAATCCTGTTGCAATGGAATGTTTGCAATTAGTTTTGCATACTCTTTTTCAAAACCGAATTTTTTGGATAATTTTTCTATTAGTTTCTCATTACCGGTTTTTGAATTATCATCTACAAAAGAATATAACAAATGCCACAACTGTATTATTGCTTGTTTATCAAAATCATTTCCATCAATTTCGGAATCGAAATTTAGAATTCCAGTCGTTATACCAAGCTCAATAAATTTTTCGTTCAAAGTATTCTTTATCTCTTCAATATTCATTTTTGCAAAGTTATAGTCATATCCTTCCAGTGCTAATATTTTTTGATATACCTTGTATAGTTCTGCATTGGTATTGTTACCCTCAATTTCTTTATAATTTTTTAATTCATATTTCTTTGGTTCGGCAACAACTATTTTCAAAAACTCTTTCTCATTTAATTTTCCTAAAATATTAAGATATTGAAATACCGTTTCTTTAGTTTCTTGATTTAATCTTGTTATTTCACCCGTTTGTTTATTTACAATTTCAATATTGTTTAAGATTCCCCAAATCTTAAATTCTTGAAACAAAGGTGATGATTTCGGAATAACTCTGTGGCCAACTCTTCTCTTCTTTTTCTTGCCTGTTGCTTCTTCAATAAATTCTTCCTCCCAACTTTCAAATTCACAATGACTAAGTAACCCTTTTTGAGATTTTAATGGACGTTGATAAAAAATTATTACGTCTCTAATTTCTTTTTTTAATTCATTTGTAAGTTCAGGATAAAATTCTTTCTGTTTTTCCCAGATGGTTTCAAATTCATCCAAATAATCTTGGCGATAAAAAACTTGATTCTTTAATCTTGCGTTAGGATTATTTTTCAATTGATTGTATAAATATTCTCCAACGGTTTGTTTATTAAAATAAAGCTCTTTGCTTCTATCGCTTATTTCACCAAGATATCCGCTTGAATTGTTTATTTGTGAATTTATTTCTTGTATAACTATAGCAAGTTCTTCCAAATCAAGTTGTTTTGTTAAAGCAGCTGAACGCCATTTATATCTTTCCAATTTTTTTTCGTTGGTATTTCCTTTTTGTTTAATGCCTTTAATTCCAAACGGTTGTTCACAAATTTTCCAAGTAGCTCCTTTATTCTTTCCTTTTATTTTTTCTTTTAATGTTTCCGTAAGGATAGTTGGGTAAAACTGTTTTTGAAATTCCCAAATTCTATCAAGTTCGTTTTGTAAATCTGAACGGTAGAAATCCGGTATATGTTCTTTGTCGTTTTTTAATAGTTCATAAACATATTGACCTGGTGTAAGATTATTATCCGACATATATTTGGCAACTTCCATTCCGTCAATTGCAGTTCCTTCATCTTCAGTCATAGTCTTTCGGTTACTTTTATAGCCGCGTTTTTTGTTTATCATTAATAATACTTTTGCAAAATCTTCTTTACATATTTTTTCTTTTGTCGCTCTGGCTCTTTTTTGATATGTTGAAAATGTTGTAGCTTTTCCGTCTTCATTTAGCAAAGTATTGTTTGTAATAAAATTATTGTTTTGTAAAATTTCTATTAAAGCATCTCGTCTAAGTTGGAAACGATCTAAATTTCGTCTTGCCCCACGTTTCAATGTCCTTTCGGCATTAGTGGAAATAGATTTGCCTTTTTGAAAATCGCTTTCTTCATCTGTAGTTAAAGGTACAAGTCGTACACCTAATTTAACAATTGCTGATTTTTCATCTTCCGTTTCCGCTTCATTAACTAATGCCCATCCTATAGATGTTGTTCCAATGTCTAACCCAAGTATTTTTTTCATAACTACTCCAAAAAAATTTTGTTTTTTTAAAATAGTTTAATATTTTAAGATTAACAAATTGAAGCAAGTCACAATAAGGATTATTCCGTTGTGAAAACATTTAAAGCGGTGTTGATATTTTTCAACATCGCTTTTTTATTTTAAAGTAAATTTTTGTGTGGTTTTATGATTTTATTTTTTATTTAACGAGTACTTAATAAAATCATTGCTTTGGGTGTTGCACGGTAAGTCTAATTATAGTAATTATATTTATGGCGTTTTAGTTTGTGTTCAATTTCCCTTCCCAAATTTCTATTTGTTCCTTTACTAATTCCGGATTTGGCGAGCCGTATGTTTTTTTGTTTTCCAAGCATGTATCTGACGATAGTATTTGGAATACATCTTCTTC
>JALSTL010000110.1 GCA_026983755.1 Melioribacteraceae bacterium
AAGGAATGTTCCTTGAAATAACAAACGAAACTAACCGTGCAATGTATCAGGGAATAAAAGGTTCGTTAAATATTACCGTTGCGTTTTTTCCTTTGGTTAGCGGTTTGTTAATAAACTATATTGGATTTATTCCGATTTTTATTGCAGCAAGTGTGGTTGTAGCATTAGCTTTTATTATTTTACCTAAAATAAATTGTAATTAAAAACTTTCTTTATAAAAAATATGAACAAAAAAATATCATTCTTCATAATTGCAATAGCTACTCAAATTTTTTTGTTAGCCCAAGAGAATTCTTTTCCGCCCGAAACAACATGGGCTGCCGAAATTCCAATATCATTACAAAAACCGATCTATTTACAAACAATACATGAACCAAAGCATGAGATTGATTATACTTGTATAAGTAACGCAACTGTTTTTGGTGTTTCAAGCGGTTCAAATGCTTTACGTCATCACTATGCAAAAGATCAAGCTTGGAATGTTGATATGAGTAAAATTATACTTGGTGAAAATTATTTAATAAATGCAAATGATTATTCTTTTGATAAAAAATTAATTGGTTCTTATAGTGATAGCCGTTGGTCGAATGTAGATTCTAAAATAAGATATTTTTGCAGCAGCAATAAATTGCTTAAGGTAAATATAGAAACAGAAGAAATTACACTTTTACATAGTTTCCCCGGTTATAATACTACTATTGGTCCTTGGGAAGGAAATATATCTGCCGATGATAAATATGTTGTTGTAGTGCATGAAGAAAATGATGTAGGCAAAAAAGCATCTCTTTATGATATAGAACTGGATTCTGTTTTGTCGCAAAAGGATTTTCCGGGTGCAGGAGTGGACTGGGTAAGCATTGTTCCTAGCGGGAATTATATAGTTGCTTCCAATAATCAAACCCAAAAGGTAGAGGTATATGATTTGGAATTCAATTTTATAAGAAACATTGGCATTGGAACGGAACATGGCGATTTTGCAATTGATTCTGAAGGGAATGAAGTATTTGTTCAAGTAATTCCGCTTTCTATGTCTCGTTTAAAAGATGGAAAATTTACCAGATTACTTCAACCAAATATTGGCGGTCACATCTCCGGAAGAGGTTTTGCCAATCCCGGTTGGGCTTTGGTTTCAACAGATATCAATCAAGATGATGATGGCAGTTATAATTATGTTACCGAAATGTTTTCGATAAAACTTGACGGCAGTGGAACAATACGTCATTACGGTCATTCAAGATCTTCCTGCACAACTTACGAAAATTATCCGTTAGCTTCTGTTAGTCCGGACGGAAAGAAAATAATTTTTAATTCCGATTGGGATTTATTTGGCAACGGAGGAAATGCTTTAGCTTATATTGCCGAATACAAAATAAATACAGCTATAAATAAACCGGGTGACAACATTAAGCGAAAACAGAATATTAAACTATTACAGAATTATCCGAATCCATTTAATCCTACAACAATAATAAACTATACACTTCCAACAGATGGAATTATTAAGTTATCCGTTTTTAATGTTTTAGGTCAACAAATTAAAATCTTAATAAACGGATTTATGCAAGCCGGTTCTTATTCCACCCCTTTCGACGGAAGTAATTTATCTTCCGGAATATATTTTTATAAATTAGAATCAAATAATCAAATACAATCTAAAAAGATGCTTTTATTATAACAATGAAGCAAACCACTTAACCGATTTTTATTAAGAAGGAAATTTTTATTTAGTGTTGACAAAATATATTAACTATGCGATAAATACTTTAGTATATCTTAAAATAAAAACATCCAAAACTAAAAACAATCCGAAACGTAAATTTGATTTTGTTATATTACAAACAGACTGATGATATAAAATTTATTGAGTTGCATACTTAAGTACATCTAATCATTTGAAAAGAAAAAGGCTTTTGAATTACCATTCTATGTATAACTTTGTCAAAAATGGAATCTTTAAATTGAGAACGATTTAATCTAAAGCAAAATTCATCCGAAGTAGATTCTAATAGATTTGTTCCGTTAAACATCGATCTTTCACTCTTTTTGATTTATTTTCTAATCTAAATTAATGCTTCTATGTTTATAACTTAATAAATTAAAAAGCAAACATTTATTTTAAAACCCAAGAAAAAAAATAGATCGACGACGAGAAAAAAATTGAGCCAAACAACTTAAAACTTATTAAAAATATAACTTTTTGTGTAAAAAAGGAATTAATGCCGAAATAATTCCCGGAATATAAAGTTCTTTTCTGTTCATTTTTCCATTTGAAAAAAAAGAAATTGCACCGCCTTTTTGTTTAGTGTTGGTATCGTTCATAATTTCATCCATTACATATCCGAGTT
>JALSTL010000111.1 GCA_026983755.1 Melioribacteraceae bacterium
CCGGCGTTATTAAAATAATATTCTCTATCAACATCGTAACCAATTTCTTCCAAAAGTTTAGCAACGGTATCGCCCAGCACGGCATTTCTTCCGTGACCAACGGTTAAAGGTCCGGTGGGATTTGCAGAAACAAATTCTACATTTGCTTTAATTCCATTATATTTTGCGGACTTGCCAAAACTATTTTTTTTATCATTTATTACTTTTACTATTTTATTAACATAAGAAACGGTAAAAAAGAAATTGATAAAACCGGGTCCGGCAATTTCAATTTTTGAAATTATTGATTCATCTATATCAAAATTATCAATTATTTCTTTTGCAATTTCACGCGGATTTTTTTTTAGCTTTTTAGCTAAAAGCATTGCAGCGTTTGTGGAATAATCTCCGTGACTTACTTCTTGCGGAACACTAAGTTGTATTTTTATATCTTTAAGATAATCCAGCTTTTCTTCTGCTTTGGTAAATAAACTCTTAATATAATTTTTCACTTTTACTCTATTTATTTTTTCTAAATTATTATTAACTAAAATTCATTTTCAATTTCCGTAATTTCAGCATCACCCCAAAGTTTTTCAAGATTGTAAAATTCTCTAATATCCTTTTTAAAAACATGAACAATAATATCAAAATAATCCAAGAGAACCCAATTAAGTGTATTATAACCTTCTTTATGATAACTTTTAATTCCCACTTTTCTAAGTTCCTTATCAATTTCATCCGCAATGGCTTTTACTTGAACATCGGCATCGGCGGAACAAATTATGAAATAATCAGCAAATGCGGCTAATTCTTTAATATTAAATATTTTAATATCAAATCCTTTTTTCGATTGAATAATTGATATGATTTTATCGACCAAATTTTCTTCAGTTATATTTTCCTTCAAATTTAATCTCCGCCGGTTATAGGTTTAAGTTTATAATAATCTTTCCCGATTACAAGAGAAGCATCAAGCAGATAATCTTTATTAAATCCATTTATAACTTTTGCATTTCCAATACCAATTGCTCTGGCAATTTTTAAGGCGTTTTGTTTATTACCAACACGATCAATTATAAATGTTTCGTCAACATTAAATGATTTGTAGTTTCCGGTTTCAATTACATCAAAATTATGTGCACGCAAAAAATCCGTAAACCTATCTGCAACTCCGCTTACACCGCAACCGTTTAATACATCCAATTGTATTTTTTCCGAAGATTGCTTTGAGTTTTCTGCTTGTTCTTCGCCGGGTGAATAATGAATAAGTTTTAAGTATGCAGAATAACTTAAGTAAAGAATTAAAATTGCAAGTATGAAAATAATTATGTTATAAAAGAAGTTATAGGTGGATTCTTTTACATTTATATTTTGCTTAGATGTTTTTTTTGTCTTCTTTTTCACTTAATTTTTTCAACGATTAAATTTACCGGTTATAACTTATTTAAAAAATAAACAAGTGCAATAATACTAAAATAATTTTAATCTTTAATATCAATTATTTTTCATTTTCAAAATAATTAAATGGACTGTAACCAAATTCGTATCCGTAATTTCCGTAATTATTGTAATACGGAAGTCTGCTAAATCTAAGTGAAAAAGACATATTTTTTGTGGGTTTGTAATTTATTTGGGCTTTATTGAGATAAATTCCGTTTATCGATTTGGTAAAAGCTTCTCCGAAAGTATTATAAGGAGAAGTAACCAAACTTGTTTCAAGTTCTACATTTAATTTATTGCTAAATTTATATGCCATTTGATTTGTGTAAACACCAAGCGCTATTCCTTGCCTTCCGAAAGCGGAATAGGACATACTAACGGAATGATTCATAGAAAATTTAGACGCATCAATAAAACCAAATAGAGAACTGAAAGGATTATTGCTTAAAATTGCACCGCTTATATTAACCGGTTTATCTGCCTCTCCTTTAAATTGCCCGAAACTCAAACCTGTACACATCAAAAATAATATAATTATTTTTTTCATAATATATCTCAATAAGTATATTTATTAAACTAATTAACTTTCCAATTTGTTTCAATATTTACAAATTAATGTAAAATAATTACAAACGCAAAGATTCGTTTTGAACATTTAACTTACTTCTACAATCAATTCCAATTCCACAGCGGAATTAATAGGAAGTTCATTAACACCAACGGCACTTCTTACATGTTTTCCTTTTTCGCCGAAAAGTTCCACCAATAGTTCCGAAGCTCCGTTTGCTACTTTAGCTTGATCCGTAAAACCTTCTGCACTATTTACAAAAACCGTTGCTTTAACAATCTTTTTTATATTTTCCAAACTTCCCGTAACCGACTTAATTACGCTTAGTCCATTTAGCAAACAGAGCT
>JALSTL010000112.1 GCA_026983755.1 Melioribacteraceae bacterium
GTAAAAAATGTTGCCGATAAAATTGCAATGATGCACGAAGGGAAAATTTATTTTGAAGGAACTCCGCAACAACTTATAGATTCTACCGATAAAATTGTTGTTGATTTTATTAGCAGAACCGGTTTTACAAAATAATTAAATCCTAATATTTTTTATGTTCATATAATTTATTTCCCTAAATTGTTTGCCGTAAAAGCAACAAGTAAGTAATAGAAAACACTTCAACGAAAACCCGGATAGGCTATCAATCGACAAAACAAGTTTTTACCGTGCTATATCAAAACAGATAATAACAATAATATAATAACTTTATTGTAGTTGCGGAATTTTGAGTTTGTTTCATATTATTAAATACAAAAACAAATTACTATATTTCGTTCCGATATTTACAAACTAAAAATCAAACAAAATGAAAAACAAAACTAAATTTTTATTAGCATTTTTATTTGTTCCGGTTTTAAGCGGATGTATAAAACAAAACGGTAGATCGCTACGCAGAGATAACACGGTTCAATACAATTTAATAAAACCAGGCAATGGAATTTATGCAATTATTAAAAAAAATGTAGATCAAAATGAAACCGAAAACAAGCCGTACGAAAAGAAATATTTTAATAAAAACAAATTATTGAAAATTGAACGTTACAATTCTCAAAATAAATTAACGGATAAATTTTCCGTTGCCGCAATTACAAAATTCGAATACGATTCGGATAACCATGTTAAGTTTGTAAAGTATTTTGATAAAAAAAATAAAAAAGCAACAGATAATAATTTCGGGTTTTGGTCGATTGAATATATTTACGATTACCAAAATCGTGTTGTAATGGAAATTTACCGTGATGCACAAAATAAGTTTTTGGAAATACCCCGCAATATGAAAGGCGAAATTGTTAAAAAAGATTTTCTTGCTCCCATACTTACTTATGAATATTTGGGAAAAAATTTTCGTATCAAAGCATTTGATAAAAACTTTAATCTTCTTAAAGAAGTTGTAGGTAGTAAACCATGTGTTCCATTTATTGATTGCGGTGAAAATGAATAAACCGGATTTTAATAATATTATACAAATTGCCGGAGTAATAGATAAACAAGAAGCGGAGATGCTTATCAATTGCCGAGTTAATTATTTGGGTTTTCCGCTTAGGCTTCCTGTAAACAAAGAAGATTTAACGGAAAACGAAGCCGCCGAAATTATTAAATTTTTACCTCCGCAGGTTTACGGTGTGGTAATTTCTTATTCTTCCACTGCTAAGGAAGCAATTGAATTATGTAACAAATTAAATTCAAAAATAATTCAATTGCACGGACCAATTGAACCGGATGAACTTATAAAACTTAAAAGTTTACGTGCTGATATTTTTGTTATTAAAAGTCTGGTTATTAAAGAAAACAATACCGAAGAATTGATAAGAACAATAAAAAAAACCGAACCTTACGTAGATGCTTATATAACAGATACATTTAATCCGGCTACCGGTGCAAGCGGAGCTACAGGCAAAACACATAATTGGGAAATTAGTAAACGCTTTGTTGAACTTTCATCAAATCCTGTAATATTGGCAGGAGGATTAAATCCCGATAATGTTTATAAAGCAATTTTAAAAGTAAAACCAGCTGGCGTTGATGTTCATACGGGTGTGGAAAATAAATCCGGCAGAAAAGACGAACAGTTGGTTAAAAAATTTGTTTCCGAAGCTAAACATGCATTTGAAAAATTGGATAAATATTAATATGAAAATTTTAGTCGGTTCAAAAAATCCGGTAAAAATAGAAGCCGTGAAAGAAGCGTTTTCTCTTTACTTTTCAAATGTAAAAGCTATTGGTATTTCCGTCAATTCCAATGTTCCGGCACAACCGGTAAACAGCCAAACTTTTGAAGGAGCGAAAAATCGGGCTTTGGAATTAAAACAAATTAATGAAAACGAAAATTTGAATGCCGAATATTTTATTGGAATTGAAGGAGGCATACAAAAAAACTTCGGGAAATGGTTTGCTTTTGGAGGAGTGTGTATAATTGATAAGTCCGGCAAAAGCTCTTTCGGAACTTCCGCACATTTTGAATTACCAGAAGCAATTACAAAACGTTTATTAGATGGTGAAGAACTTGGTTACGTAATGGATGAGATTATGAACGATACCAACACAAAACAAAAAGGAGGCGCAATTTCTTTTTTTTCAAACGGAAAAATGAACAGAAAAGAACTTTACATTCCGGGTATAATTTCTGCTCTGGTTCCTTTTTTACATAAAAAGTTGTATTTTGAATGATAACGGGAAATTAAAATTTTGTTGTAAAATTTAAATAAATATTCGAATAATTTTCTTTTTTCCGATATGTTCCTTCAAAACTTACGGACATTGAAATCATTTTTGATAATTCAAAAAAGAAATCCGTTGAAATTATATTTTGAACCGATGCGATTTCTTTTCCTGTAAATTTGTAATTAATATTTTTATAATTTAACGAAGTTGTTATTTTCCCATTTAAAAAGTCTTTACTTATTCTTAAACCCCAAATATTACCCGATAAATAATTTGTGTTGAGATTTGTGTAATTTACATTTGTAGAAATATTTAATATCGGTAACCGGGGTGGTGTAATGGATACTCCGAAATTTTTTGTTGCTTTAATATCGTTATTTCTAAATCTATAACTTGAATAAATACCAACGTACATATAGGTAATCGGTCTTAAATTTATTCTTATTCTAAATCCTTGTCTCAATGCTTCGTCCAAAAGTCTGGATACATAGTTTTTAAATGTTTCGTAATAAATAACATTCTTTCTTGCATCATAAGAAGCATTTAATGAAAACCATCTGTACGGATAATAGCCGGCGGAAAAATATATGCTAGTTAGTTTTAAGGAATTGAGATTTTTATTTTTTATTTTACTAAATAATTCTATCTCGGAAGAAAAGAAAATATTTATTTTCGGTAAAATATTATTACTGTGTTGTAAGTATATAAACCTTCTATCTGTTGCACCGGAATTCATTTGTTGAAAAACAGAAATGGTATTTTGCATAATTCCTTTACGTACGGAATCTATTTTATTAACATACGTACCGAACTGAAAAAGTTTTAAATTAAATCCGTAGTTATTAAAATCCGGTCTGGAACCCAATATCGCTCCAACTTTATATTTTTTATATTCTGTTTCAAATTGGATTCCGTCTATTGCACCGATATTTGATATTTTGGAATTGATTTTTCGTCCGAAAATGATTTTTGAATTTTTATTAAATTTATATTTTCCGGCAAGCTCGTATATTTTAAAAGCATTGCCAAAGTTTTTATTTAACAAATGCCAGCGGTCCGCTCTATAACTAAAAACAATATAATCGGAAAAAGAAAAATTTGTGTTGGCAATTTTTTCGGCTTCCAAAGAAAATGTATAACGCCATCTTTGATATTTGGTAAAACCATTGATATTAGACAAATTTGAATATCCTGAAATACTGAATTTACCTCTAATATTTTTAATTTCGGTTATTCTATTCTTTTTTGTAATTAGTGTTTTATGTTTTTTTCTATTTATAACATTTTTTGTTTTATTGTTCTGTTTATTTTTGGCATCACGAATACTGACTTTTAAATTTTTATTTGACAATTTAATTACAGCAACAACTTTTTTATTTAAACTGATTTTTTTACCAATAACCTTGGCGGCAAGTGAATGCGAAGATAATGAATTAACAATTAATTTTGGAGATAGTTTTTTGTTTATTCTAACAAAAAGAGTATCGTTTATTTTTATACCTTCCGTAGAAGGAAATTTTACATAAGTAAATTGTGATGAAATATAATTTACTCTGCCTGTTTTTATAATTTCATTTTGTGCAAATATACTTTGCATAAATAAAAAGAAGAAAATTATTATATATGTTTTTTTCATTTGTTTTACTTTTTTTATAATAATTACTCGCGTCCGGTAGGATGACAACTTAAACAAGCAGAGCTGTTATAAGAATATCCGTTTACTTCTTTATGCTTGTCATCCGTTTTTGTTCGAGAATGTTCATGACAAGTTAAACAGGAAAATTGTGAATAATTATTTTGATTAGTATGACAATCGTTGCAATTGTTCCATTTCCCCCTGTGCTTGCCTGAATAAATCGGGAAATATTGTCCGTCATGATCAAAAGTTGACGGCGTCCAACCTTTTGTAGTATGGCAATCTTCACATTGTGTACTAAAACCTGAAGCGCTGTGATTTGGATTTGAAGTATTGTTATAATCTGTTTTATGACAAGATACACACTCGGTTGGTATGCCTGCATAGCCGCTTGTATGACAAGCGGAACAATCAACGCTTTTATGACTTCCTGTTAGCGGGAATTGTGTATTATCATGATTAAATGTAACCTGTTTCCAATCCGTTGTATTATGGCATTGTTGACAATCCTTCGGATAGTTTTGTGCCGTATGTTCCGGAGCCGAAGCATAGTTTGACGAATGACAACTGTAGCAATCCGAAGAAGCATTAGACGTACTACCACTATGACAACTGGAACAATCAGGTAAATTATGTCCTCCTGCAAGTTCAAATCCGGTTGTGCTATGGTTAAATGTAGATGGTTTCCATCCGTTTGTAGTGTGGCAGTTTTCACATTGTGTAGAAATACCGGCTTTAGTATGATTTGGTGTTACCGAATTATTATATTTTTGAATATGACAATCCAAACATTTATTTGAGGTACCGGAATAACCGTTGGTGTGGCACATTTTACAATCTACGTTTACATGCTTTCCGGTTAGCGGAAATTGAGTTGTTGCATGATCAAAATTTCCTTCTTTGTTTCCCGAGGGATGACATGCAAGACAAGCGGTACTTTGATAAACATACCCGTTTATGCCGCCATGTTCTTCATCCATTTTAGATTTTCTGTGTTCGTGACAATTTATGCATTCAAAAATTTGATAGTTTGTAGTTGATGTATGACAATCGGAACATTTGCTCCATTTATTATTGTGTTTTCCGGAGTAAATAGGGAAGTATTGTCCGTCATGATCGAATGTTGCAGGCTTCCATGCATTGTTATTATGACAGGTTTCACAATCGGTAGAAAAATTAGCCGATTTATGATTTGGATTTGTTGTGTTGATATAATCTTTTTGATGACATCCGAAACAATCGTCCGGTGTATTTTTATAACCTGTAATATGACATTTATAACACTCTCCCGAAATAATCTTATGTGCTCCTATTAAAGGATATAAATTATCATGTTGTTTAAATTCAGCCGGTTTCCAACCCGGAGCTGTTGTGTGGCACGTTAAACAATCTGTAGAAAAATTTAATTCTTTATGGTTTGGATTGGTTGATGAATTATAATCCTTATTGTGACATGAAAAACAATCGGATGTTAATCCGGAAAAACTTTTTGAAGTGTGACAATTAAAGCAATTACTTATTTTATGACCACCTACAAGAGGGAAGAAGCTATGATTAAAAGTACCTTTTGACCAATGGTGATCGGAAACAAGATGACATTCCTGACAATCCGTTGAGAAACCCGCCTGTTTATGATTTGGTGATCTTGTTGCTTGATAATTATTAATATGACAATCCATACACTCAACACCCAGTTGTTCAAATTGTAAATTATTAAATGATTTATGGCATTCAATACAATCTGCCAGACGGTGTGCTCCCACCAATGGAAAACGACTCATTCTATGAATATCATTTATGTTTTCTATAACCCACGATCTAGTGCTATGACAGTTTTCGCAACTTTTACTTACGGTGTTGTTGTGAATATCGGTATGACAATTAAAACAGTGTTTGGAAACATTTGCAAACTCTAATGTTTTATGACATGATTTGCAATCCAAAATACGATGTTGTCCTTGTAATTCGAAACCTGTTTGAGTATGATCGAAACTAATTTTTCCTGTAATTTTCCATGTATCCGTTTTATGGCAAATTTGACATTCGAAATTAAAATTAGCACCATGAGGTAACTGTGCAAACAAAATTTTTACCGTAAATAATAATACTATGAATGACAACTTATACATTTTGTTCCCTTGATTTTATATAAAATGTACGTTCCGTTTTTATCTTTAATAATTTTGTGGCAATTCAAACAATCTAAATTTTTATGTGCACCCTCCAATTTGAAATTTGTTTTATTGTGGTCAAATAAAGTTTGTTTCCAATTGTAATTGTTATGGCACTTTTTACAATATTCTTTTTCTCCGTTATCAAATTGTCCTCTGTGTACATCGTTATGACAAAATGTACATTCGGTGCTTAAAACAATAAAATGTTTCAAGTTTTTTTCAGCATGCTTTTGGGCAAAATGACATTCTGAACAGCTTACGGTTTTATGTTTACCAACTAATTTGAAATTAGTAATATTGTGATTGAAAGTAATTTTATTCCAACTTAAAGTAGAATGACATTTTTCACATTTATTTTTATTAAAATATTTTTTATTTATTGAATTATCATGTACGTTTTTATGACATTCAATACATTTTTCCCCGGTTATATTAAACTTCCAAAAATTGTTTTTTTTATGGCAAACCGTACAAGCGATTGCTTTATGAGCACCGGTTAAGGGAAATTTTGTCTTACTATGTTGTTCAATTGTAAAATGCGATTGCGTAAACGAATATTCGTCATGACATTCGTTACAATCCGATTTTATATTTTTATTTCTAAATTCTCCTTTGTGATAATCTTTATGACAATTGGAACAGCTTTTATATTTCGGTTTGGATAATAAATTCTTTTTATGGCAACTATTACAATCTACGTTTCGATGTTTTCCTACCAGCGGGAAATTTGTTTTATTATGATTGAAGTTTTTTAAATAGTTTATTTTTGCAAATGATTTTGTATTATGACACGATTTGCAATTTTTCCCCAGCTTACCTTTGTGAATATCATTATGACAGTAAAAACAATTGTTAAATTTTAAACCGGTAAATTTTTGAAACTTTCCTTTGTTAGATTTTTCGAATTTATGACACTTAATACATTTAACATTTTTATGTTTACCTGTTAAAGGATATTTGCTTTTTGCATGATCAAATTTTTCCGCCGGTGAAAATTTATTAAACAAATGACATTTTGCACAATCATTACTTAAAGTTCCTCGATGTTCATCTTTATGACAAGTTAAACAATCTTGATTTAATCCTAAAAATGTTTTTGTTTTTTTGCTTAACTTTCTTTCTTTAATGAAATTGGAATTATGACACTTTTTGCAATCTAATTTTTTATGGCTGCCAACAAGTTTGTATCCGCTTTTTATATGATTAAATTTTTTTTCATCAAATCTAATTATTTCAAAATTTCTTCCGAAATGTTCTCCGTGGCATTGCCAACATTTTTTTGAAGCAGCTTCTTTACTTGAATGAAATCCCCTTTTTAGATTAATTAAATTTTTTATTTTTTTATGGCAGTTAAGGCATTTTATTTCTTCCACATTTTTTCCTAAAACATGGCATTTAGTGCAATTGCTTATGCCTTCAAAGTTGGCATGCCCTTTATATAATTTACCTGGCGAAATTTGGGCATAAGCGCTAAAATTTATTACAATTAACAATATAAACGCTCTTAATGTTTTAATACTGTCTCTCCGAATTTTTTAGAAATATTTATTCCTACTTTTTCTAAAAATTTGTTGGGCAATTCACCGCCAATAAAAATATAAACCAAATCGTTTTTCAATTTTAATAATTCATTTTCATTAAGTTTCAGTTCAATATCATAATCATTTATTTTTAAAACATTTGACTTAAAGATTACTTTTAATTTTTTTTCATTTATTGCTTTATTTATTTTATCCAAATTTTTCGGTTTTGCTCTCTTAAAAGAATTTGATCTGTAAGAAATAGTAACTATATTAGTTCCTCTTTCTGCCAAAAGCAAGGCGGATTCAATGGCGGAATCACCACCACCTACAATTAATATATTTTTATTATTTACTAATTCCGGTTCTAACAAACGATAATAAACTTTTTCTTTTTCCTCGCCCGGCACGCCTAGTTTACGAGGAGAACCTCTTCTTCCTATTGCCAATAAAACTTTTGAAGCTGTATATTCTTGATGATTGGTTATTATCTTAAAGTAATCTTCTGTTTTTATTATTTCCGATACTTTTTCGTTTTCATTAATTGATATGTTGTTTTTATTTAGAATTTTCATCCAAAGAGATAATAATTCCGATTTTGAAGTTTCGCGTGTTTTATATTTACCGTATAACGGTAAACTCATAGGAGAAGTCATAATTATTTTTGAACGAGGGAAAGAAAATATTGTACCGCCCAAACTATCTTGTTCGATTGTTAAAAATTTTAACTTATTTTTTGCTGCTTCTAAAGTGGCTGAAATTCCCGAAGGACCGGCTCCTATTATGATTACGTCATATTTTGCTTTTGAACTATTGGGAAGACTTTGTTTGATATTTATTATTGCTTTTTTACCTTGTTCAACGGCATTTTTAATAAGTCCCATTCCGCCTAATTCACCGGCAATATATATTCCTTTTATGTTGGTTTGATAATCTTGATTTAAATGAGGCAATTCAACTCCTCGTTTTTCTGTTCCCATTACTAAAGTTATGGCTTCTACGGGACAAGCATGAAAACAAGCTCCGTGTCCTACACAATGAGAAGCGTTAATTGTTGTTCCTTTTCCCTCTACCAAACCAATAATATCTTTTTCGGGACATGCTTTAATACAAGCGGCACTGCCAATACAAATATCCGTGTCAATAACCGGATGAAGGGATACAGGTTCATAAAAACCGAATTCTTTTGCTTTGGCAATTTTCTCTAATGTTTTGCCGGATTGTTTTTTATTTTTTTTGTAGTATATATAAAATATTATCACGGAAAGTAAAAAAACGAATGAATATACAATTATATTTTCCAGTAGTACTTCCATTAATTCATAATCTTTTATGTTTATCAATTAATAAAAAATAATGAAAAAAAACGAGATGTAAAGTATTATTATAGGGTAAAAACCACTCCACAAACTTACAATCTTTTTAATGATTGCTTGGCTTTTTCCGACATATCCGAATTTGGAAATTGTTTAATTATGTTTTCCCAAATGTTTTTTGCTTTTTCCTTCTTTCCAAGTGTTGCATTCAAAGCACCTAAATTGTAAAGCGCAATTTTATTGGCAGGATTTATTTTAAGAATATTTTGTGTTACGGTTATTGCTTTTAAGTATTTTTTTTGATTTGCATAAATAATTGCAAGTTGTAAAAGTATATCCTGACGTTTAGAATCAATTTTTAAAATTTTTTTAAAATAAAAAATTCCTTTTTGTATTTGATGAGCAGCAATCATAAAGTTTGCAACTTCCAATATTTTCGATGTATCTTTAGGATTATTCTCTACTTGTTTTTCCATATTTTTCATTTTTTCAATTATACTTTTATCTACGTTTTCTTTAGATGGTTCTGTCGGTTTTGTACCCATAATATTTTTATGAATTGCATCGTTTGGTATTTTACTTGTTTTGGTTACCGCTTTGTATTCGCCGGAAGATTCCGTTTTTTTACAACCGTAAAAAAATAAATTGAGTGCCGATAGCAATATAATTATAAGTTTTATATTTAATGTTTTCATTTTAATTCCTCCTTAAAAAATCCATCTGTATCCAAAGGCTATTGTTACAATAACATGAATAACCATTATTATTAGCATTATTAATGCGAACGGTAAGTGTATTACATGCCAATATTTAAATAAATTATGCATTGTTTTTAGATTATCAATTTTATTCATGATAGATATTTTTTCTTTAATTATTTTATTAACTTCTTTTAATTTTTTAGTTGGCAAATTGTTTTTTTTTAAAAGATTATTTATTTCTCCAAGCTCTTTTCTAACAATAAAATATGATGAAAATAAACCGATAATATTTTTAATTAACAACAACGAGCTGTCTTTTTGTTTTACATGAATTGATTTAATTTGTTCAATAATGGTTTCGTCGATATTAAATTCCATTTTTAATTTAATGGAAAGATTTTTATTGTTTTCGTTTATTTGCTCAATATTTAATTCTTCGCCGTCTATTGTTCTTGGAATTCTTATATAAATAAATCGCCCAATAATTCCGCTAAAAAAGACCAACACCATACTCCAAAAACTTACCGATACTATACCGCCAAACTTAAAAGCCGTATGAAACAAAATTAGAATAGGACCGATAGTGCAGAGAAAAATGTGAAACTCAAGCCAATATTTCAATGCTCCGAAGTTTGAAAAAATTCTTACTCTTTTTCTTAACATATATAACACTACACCTAATAACATTAAAGATGTTCCTATAATACCATAACCGTGTCCTAACAATCCGCTCGGTTTTAAATAATTATGCTCCGGTAAAAAAAATCTTTTGCTTAACGGAGTTGTATAATAATTATAACCTGTGTAAATTAAATATAGAAAGGTTAAAACAGTTAAAATAATAAAAGACGTTATATATAATTTATGTTGGAATTTTGTCAATTAAAAACCAATAAGTATTATTTACCGAATAAAATTTTTTAATAATAAAAAATTATTTTATATATACAAAATATTTCTACAAATTTATTTTAAAAATAAAGAAGCTAAACTTAAAACCGTAAAGAGATAAATTAGAAATGAATTTTTAAAATAGAAAAAAACATTAAGCTTAAAGAAATCAAAATATACCATTTCATCGTCAATTCATTCACTAAATCTTTTAATCCTACAATGTTGTAATCTTGCAATTTTGTAATCTTGTAATCTTGTAATTTTGTGATCTTGCAATTTTCTAATCTTGCAATCTTTTAATTTTGTAATCTTGTAATTTTCTAATCTTGTAATCTTTTAATTTTGTAATCTTGTAATTTTCTAATCTTGTAATCTTTTAATTTTGTAATCTTGTAATTTTACAATCTTT
>JALSTL010000113.1 GCA_026983755.1 Melioribacteraceae bacterium
AAAACATGTCAGTAAAAACCAAAAAAAGAGTAAAAAACATTGGTAAAATTATTGGTATTGCGCTTTTTGCATTGCTAATGTTTACAAACATAAAGATAGCAACAATGGACAGTAGTGAACTTGCAAGCGGCGATATCTATTTGTTCGGAATTGAAGTGACTTTACTTAACGATATTATTGCCAAAGAAAAAAACGATTGCGGTGTGCTCTGTACTTCTGTACCTGACCACGTTTGTACATATATTGTGGGACAAGGATTTTGCTTTGGATATTGGCGTTAAAAAAGTAATTTTAATTAATACCTAGGGATAAAATATGAAACGACGGCCGTTGTTCTTAATTTTAGTTGCAATATTTTTAATTACTTGTTTTGCACAGTGTGTTGAGAAGAATAGGAAAGAAATCAATGGAATTACAGTAAAGAAAGAACAATTAAAGGTTAAGTTTGGGAATAAGAGCAAAGAATTAGTTTTTGAATTTAATGAAATACCGCCAGAATCTGTTAAAAGGAAATGGAAAAAGATTGAATATCGTAAAGAATTTCAAATTGGAGGTATTGAAAAAAGTATACTTTTATATCCATCCAAGTTAAGAGTAGATAAAAATAATAATATTTATATTCTTGATAATAAAGATTATTCGGTTAAAAAATTTGACAAGTACGGAAACTTTCAAAAAAAATTCGGAAAAAAAGGTAAAGGACCTGGTGAATTTGAAACCCCATTTGATTTTGACATTTACGGAGAGGATAAGGTTGCCATACTGAGTCCGAATGATAATAAATTCGGGGTATTTTATAAAAATAAAATTTACGAGCATAAATTTAAACTGATGCCTATAAAGCTGGCATTTATAGATACTTATAATATTATTGCGTTCCAGATAATGGATCCAATAACGTTTTCACCGTTCCAAATGATAAATTATAAAACAGGTAAAGTTATTGAATGCAAGAATTTTTTGAATAAAAATACTTTTTCCGGAGAATCTACAGGTATGTTGCCGTTTCTTTTAGGTGATGTGTTTAGATACGACAAAAGAGGTTTTGTGTATATTTCTGCAATAATGGGATATGTTTTGATATACAATAATAAATGCGAAATTTCCGGGCAATTCAAGTTGATCGATAACATAAAGGATTCCGGATTGGTACAAAGGAAACAAAAACTGGCAGGTATGGATTTCCCTATTGTAAGATTTCCCCGTTTAAGAGAATATTTGTTTTTATCGTCAAATGTTTTTGGGGATAAGTTATTTATTAATAATAACCAGGTAAAAAAAGACAGTAATGATATTGTGATTGACATTTATTCCTTATCTGAATTAAGGTATTTGTATTCCGTCTTGCTTAAAAATATAGGAAATATTGTAAACATTTACTTTACAGATAATAAATTATATATCATTAAAAAGGATACTTCTGTATTAATATACGAATATAAAGTAATATGAAAAAGATTAATTAATATAAGGAATCAGTTTCATAACCATAATAACATTTCTTATAATATGTATAAACTTATGTTGCAGGTTTTTATTCTACAAATGATGGTGCATATAAATTCTCAATAAAAATTCATCTTATTAAAAAATTTGGCAAGATATATTTTCGTGGTGATCGTATATTCTTTAACCAACCTGATGGCTCTGTAGTGGTATTAAATTATGAAATTGAAAGTTAACAGATTTTACAAATTTGGTTTTTGGTTTTTAGTATCAATTGTATTAATCTTGTTTAATATTTTCAGAATAACCAAAATCGGTTACAAGAAAAATTTTGATTTGTACAAGTCTAATGCCACTAAAAGATTATTATCTTTGTATACTTCAAATACAATATTAAATAGGAAAGTCGATTCGATTAACGGTAATGAAATAATAACCGGTAAAAAAAAAGAGAATTTATTTAAAGGAAAAGTTTTAGCAATATTGTTATCTGATTTCAAATGCGATCGTTGCCAGTTAAATGAACTTAAAAGATTACTAAGAATTGAAAAAGAATTAAAAACAAAAGGAATAAAAATTATTGGTATAACAACAAAGAATAAAATTGATCTTCTTATTCCTCAAAGAAAAATAATTCATATTGATTTCCCGTTGTATTACGTTTCAGATGAAAAGTTTTATAATGAGCTTTCTTTCTCAAAAGATTTTCCACAGATAATATTTGTTGCTAATAATATAATTCTTTCAGCACTTAAACCGATTGTAAAAGATGACGAATTTTCTGAAAAATATTATTCACATCTAATTTCAATGTTGGCAACAAACTAACGCAACAAAATCACCCCCGTTTTTACTTGACAAACGTAAAGATAAATT
>JALSTL010000114.1 GCA_026983755.1 Melioribacteraceae bacterium
AAGAAATATGGAAAGACGAAAAGCTGCGTAATTTAAGAAGGATGCATATAGACGGAAAAGAAAATGAAATACCTGCTTGTGCTACATGTAATTATTGGCTCTGGCAAACAAGATTGGATAAATATCCGTTATAATTACCGGAGCCTTAATTTATTAAGCAACTATTTTCTTTTTTTCGACATGTTCATTTACTGTAAAAGTATGATTTGTTTCTTTTAGTTTAAATTGATTTACAACTTCCTGTAGATTTTCCGTCAATCTATTTAAGTTTTCTGCAGCAAGACTGATTTGTTGTGTACTTTCGGTAGATTGCTGTGTAACATTGCTAATTAGCTCAACACTATTACGAATTTCTTGGCTAGTTTGGTTTTGTTCTTCACTGGCGGAGGCCAATTGATTAATTAGCGCAGCTACTTCATCTGTGTTGGAAATAATTTCCTGCAAAGCATTTCTGGCATCGCCGGCTAAAGCTTTACCTTTTTCTACTTCTTCTTTTCCTTTTTCAATAGAATCAACGGCACCGGTTGTATCTTCTTGAATTTTTTCAATCATATCTTTAATTTCATTTGTTGCACCGGTTGTTCTTTCGGCAAGTTTTCGTACTTCATCGGCTACTACGGCAAAACCTCTACCGTGCTCTCCGGCCCTTGCGGCTTCAATAGCTGCATTAAGGGCAAGTAAATTAGTTTGATCGGCAATTTCATTTATTACTTGAATAATTTCGCCAATTTGATCGCTCGAACGTCCTAATTCTTCAATGGTTTTGGCAGAGTTAATTACAATATCTGCAATTCTATTAATACCACCAATGGTTTCTTCAACAACCTCACCACCCGCTCTGGCTTTGTTGCCGGCTTCTTGAGCTGTTTGAACGGCAATTGTAGCTTTATTTGTACTTTCATTTATTGTATTGGTAATTGCTTCAATGGAAGAAACAACTTCTTGAGTTTGAGCACTTTGTTCACCTGCACCGGTTGCCATTTCCATTGTTCTAGAAGATATTTGGACTGCCGAGGAAGCTAACTCTTCCGTAGTTGTTTTTACTTTTCCAATTATTTTATTTAATGATTCCGATACCTTGTTTATATCATCCTTTATGTGTTTGTAATCACCTTTGTAATTACCATTCATATTAACCGTAAAATTTCCGGCGGCCATTAAACTTAATACTTTTCTGGCTTCTTCAATCGGTTTTAATGTTGTACTTCTTAATTGGTTTAATCCGTTTAGAATACGGGCCCAACTACCGGAAAATCTACTTGTATTAAGTTTAACCGATAAGTCACCTTTTTCATTTGCTTCTATTAATTTGTCTAATTCCTTTAATAAATCTTCCAATATTGTTATTTCAATATTGAATGCTTTGGCTAATTTGTCTTTGTCAGAAGCTTCGTTAACTTTTACTAATTGACCTTGAGCAATTTTTTCGGCGGCTTTTATTTTTTCTATCTGGGCTTTTTGAAATTTTATTGCCGTTTGCATTAAGTTACCAAACTCGCCTTCTGCGGATTGTTCTATTTCAATATCATAATTACCCAAAGCAAATTCATTTAATATATCAACTATATCATTTATAGGTTGACTTATTTTCGGTGCTAAGATAAAAATACTTATCAGTAATAGCGTTATTCCAATTGCCATACCGGCAACTAAATAAATAAAAGCACTTCTTTGAGCATCTGCAAATTGTTTGTTAAGATCATTGGAATTAAAACGAAGTTGTGTAATAATTTTTTCTAATCTGATAAGTAATTTTTGTCCTACTTCTTCACCCGATGTTGTTGCAATTACACTTGCCATATCGTAACTATGTGAAGCGGCGGCACTGATTATTCCATCGGCAACAATGTTTTTATAATTATTCCAAATTTTTTTTACACTTTTCAAATTAGTAAGTATTTCCGAATTTGAATTATCTATATCTATTGAATTTAACAGACTGTCTATTATTTCTTTATGGTTATTATATTCGCGAATATTGTTATTAAATGCCGATGCAAATTCAGGAATAGAAAATTTAAGCATTATAAATTGTATTTTTTGATATTCGGAATAAAGTTCATCAATTTTTTCTTTTGGTTCTATAAATTTACCGTATAACGCATTTTTGGATTTTGACATTTTATTTATACTAAGATAATTGTTTACCACAATAATAGTGGCAATAATGCCAAATACTAAAAAGCTGAACTGAATTTTTCTTACGATAGTTAGATTTTTTAAAAAACTCATAATTTTAATTTAGTTTAAATTGAATTTGAAGTGACATTTTTACTTTAACATTTTTTCCGTTAGATTTACCGGGTGTAAACTTACATTGTTTAATTGCATTTGCTGCAGCTTCGTCGCAACCGCCACCAATGCCTTTAATAACTTTTACTTGGTTAACGCTCCCATTGGAATCGATAAAAGCCAAAAGATAAACCTTACCTTGCAAACCGGCATCTTTTGCAATTTTAGGATATTTTATCTTTTTATAAATTGCAGGTAAGCCACCAACCGGCTGTGGCATTTGTTCTGCATAAGCTAAGTATTCTTCTCCTTCGTCGATTTGCGTTGAATAAAATGACGTTGACATTAACAATAATAACATTATAGTTAACGGAAGGTGTTTTAATATTTTCATATTTATACCTTTCTTTAGAGTTTGAAGGTTTGGAAATTTTTTAGTTATTATCGGAACTTATTTAGAAAAATTAAGTGGATTATTCAAAAATACTGTAGGTAACAAATTTATAGAAATGTAAAAATTATGCTTTATAAATATAAAATATACTACATTTTAAAATTTTAAGCCGTACCAAATAATATTAGGATAAATTTTAATTGCGGGCGAGGGAAAGTGATATTTGTTTAATATTTCCAGTAAAGATTTTAACAGTTTCGATTTTGTTTTAATGGCTTGTAAATTCCAATCCACTGCAACAAAGATTTCATGTTTGCCGAATTTTAAATTATCCAAACCCTTTACACCGTGTCCTAATGCAATATTGATGAAATTCGGAAAATACTTTCCCCATTTATTTGGTAAAAGTTTTTTAATATTTATACTAAGCCAATGGTAAGTACTTTCATAATCATCCGTAATGTAAGCGTTTGAACCGTTTCTAAATCTTGCGGAAGGGAAATAACTTATTTTCAAATTAAAATTTTTTAATGGAGGATAATTATATTGCATATACAAATACATAGAACCCAGAGAATTTGCAGCAAAATCTCCCCAGCTAAAACCGTATTGTTTGGAAAAGCCGTCTCTGATTTCTAAAAAAGTTTGGTATGCAAATGTAAAAAGTCCCGCATACAAATAACTGTGTTTAGATGAAAATCCAATCCACTTAAAAGAATTTTTATAAATTGTCGAAACCAAATTACCAAAGAAAAAGTGCCCTATCTTATCCGAACCTAAAGCATAAGTCCAATCTTGTTGCCAGTTTGTGTGGAACTTTGCCGGTTTGCCTTTCCACCACATATTATTTTGAATTCCGTAAGCGTAAACAAATGTTCCGGCAGAAATTCCGCTAACCAATAATAATTTTTTAGTGTTAACGGAATCTTTGGTTAATGTTTGTGCATGTACAATTTGGAAATAAAAAAAGAATAGCGAAAAAATGATTATTTTCATTTAAAATTTTATTAGGAAATTATTTTGATATTACTCTATCATATTACAATTTTTAATTTTCCTCATTTAACTTCAGAGGTAAAATTCTAAAAAACCGTGGATATACCTATTCTATGCAAAGCTCCGATACTACCCATTGAAGAAAAAGCATAATCGATATTATAATTTTTTACGAAAATTCCAACACCCACATTAAAGCCGGCTAACCCGGCAGTGTTTCCTACCTTCAATTCTTTTCTTTTTTCATTATCGTAACCGAACCGGAGTTTAATAACTTTACTCATTTTAAATTCACCACCAACGGTAAATTGTTTTAATCTATCACTTAAATTTTTATAACTTTCATTTAATTTATTTAATGAGGCAAAAAAAGTAAAAGGTACGTGAGCAAGTGTTTTCGAAAATCCTATTCTTACATCCAAAGGTAAACTTTCTTTTGTGCTGTAATATTGCGTTAATTGAGAACCTAAATTTAATATGGAAAAGCCGAAGTTCCATCTTTGTTCCGGAATACTGTAATGCAAACCTAAGTCTGTAGCAAATGCTATGGAAGAACGTTTTTCGATACTTGAAAAAATAAATTTTATATTAACACCGTAATAAAAATTTTTATCCAGTTCATTACCGTAACCTATAGTTGCCGCTAATTCTCCTGCTCCGAATTTTCCGGTTTTTGTTCCGAATGGATCAGCTCCTTGAAAAGAACCGTAATTAATATATTGAATACCTGCGGAAAATCTTCCGCTTAAATTTTTAATTTTTTGCGAGTAAGCAATGCTTGCAGAATTAATATCCAATACATGTTTTACAAAGGAAAATGATATTGGTCTTGATTTCAAATAATTTATACCGGCGGGATTATAAAAAATTACGTTCGGGTCGTCATTATTTGCTACAAAGCTACCGGCTAAAGCTGCTGCACGCGGACTTTCGTCTAAACGTAAAAACGCAAATGTTGTTTGAGCAATAAATTTATTGGGAATAACTACAAATAAAAATAAAAATATAACAACAATTTTTTTCATAAATCCTCAATAATTGTTAAACGATTTTAAGAATAAATTTAACCAAAGGCAATATATTACATTTTTTTGCCCTAATTATACAAAAGTTTTTTGTAGGGTAAAATATTCCCTAAAAATTTTATTTTGAAATCGGAAAAATCAAATTAAATAAACAGGAACAATTATGCTATGCGAATGTAAAAAACAAAATTAAAACGATTTTTAACAGCAGTTTTATTTTTGCTTTATAATTAACTATTTTATCTTATTAAAAAACACAATTTAGTTTAATGTTAAAAGTAAGCAAAAATACTATACTAATTTTTTTTGTTTTTTTCTTAGTTACAAGTGTACAAGCTATTGCACAAGAAAAATCAAATTTGGAAGTGATTAATAATTTGCTGGAAAAATCCGTAACATCAATTGCTTTAAACAATAAAGATATAACAAGCAAAAAATATATTTTTCAATTTGTAGGTGCAAACGATTATTCAATATTGGAAACGGAATTGATAAAAATGTTACAAAAAAAAGGTTTTACTATTTATCGTTTTAATAAAAATGTTATTGCGGATAGCAATAAAAAAATTTCAAACAGACTTGTTTATACATTGGAAAATGTAAAAGTAATTTACAAGAGTGTTTTCAAAGACGGATTTTTAGGAAAATATTTGGTTAAAAGGGAAGCTTTTGTTAATGGAAATTATTTTAAGGAAAACAAAGATAAAATAGGAAAAGTAAATGAATTTAGTTTTACTTCCGTAGATACCGTTTTATATGATGATATAAAAAACCTTGATAATATAGCATACAGATTTACATCGGCGGAATTGCCGGAAGAACCTTTTTTTTCGAGTTTATTGGAACCGATAATTGCAATAGGAACTGCCGCTATTGCCGTTTATCTTTTTTTTAATATACGTAGTAAGTAAATTTTTTATTTATCCCTTGAAATTTTTGACTACTAGAAAGTATATATAATTTTGTAAAATATAACTTTCGGTTTAATTACAAATATTTATTGTTTACCTTTACGGATTTGAAATTCAAATTATGGAACAAATTATATGACATCAAAAAATATTATTCTTGCTTTAATTTTATTTGTGCTGGATTATGCATGTTCAACAAATGTAGATACATCCGGCTTTACTGCGGAACAACATTTACAATATGCACAAAAACTTTTAACAGACGGAGATTATGAAGAAGCAATTCACGAATATCAACAAATATTGTTGCAATATTCAGGAACGTCTATAAATGATGATGCTCAATATTTTTTGGGAATGGCTTATTTTAAACATGAACAATATATTCTTGCGGCTTACGAGTTCAGTAAACTAATACGGGATATTCCTACAAGTCCGTTTGTACAAGATGCACAATTTATGTTGGCGGAATCATATTATAAACTATCTCCGAATTATCAATTGGAACAAAGCTATACAAAAAAAGCGATTCGAGAGTTTCAGGCATTTATAGATTTTTTTCCTAAACATCCTAAAGTTAAAGAAGCCGAAGAAAAAATTAAAGAGCTTAATCTTAAATTGGCTCACAAGCAATTTCACAGTGCTGAAATTTATGAGAAGATGGAATACTACAATGCTGCAATGCAATACTATACTAAAGTTTACGAGACATATCACGATACAAAATACGCACCTGAAGCTTTATACAGAAAAATAAAAATTTTAGCTGATGAAAAACATAATACCGACAAAGCATTAAGAGAAATAGAAAAGTTTTTGAGTAAATATCCGAATAACGACAAAACCGAAGAAATAAAAAAGATAAAATCGAATTTACTGAAAGGTAAATAATGACAAAAGGAAAAAGAAAAAAAATAAAAACCGTTCAAAACTCGGTTATAACAATGACGGAACTGGTTTTACCGCATCATACAAATCAACTTGGCAATTTGCTTGGCGGACAATTAATGCATTGGATTGATATTTGTGCCGCACTTGCCGCTTCCAAACATTCCGGCAGAGTTTGTGTAACAGCTTCCGTAGATAATATCGATTTTCGTCATCCTATAAAATTAGGAGATGTTGTTACTCTTAGAGCTTCGGTAAACCGCGCTTTTAATACTTCTATGGAAGTTGGTGTAAAAGTACATGCCGAAAATTTTTCGAAACATAATAAAGATTTGCATACAAATTCCGCTTATCTTACATTTGTAAGTGTAGATAAAACAGGTATGCCGGTAAAAACATTTCCAATAATACCGGAATCAGATGATGAAAAAAGAAGATATAAAGAAGCTCTCGAAAGACGTAAAATACGTTTACATTCCAGAAAGAACAATTAACCTAATCCTCTGTTTTTTCCTTTTATTTTCCGTTAACTTTTTTGCACAAACGTTAAACAATTTCGGTTGCTTAGAAACTATTAATACAATTCAAGGATATAGGAAAATTATTTTGCTTGATTTTAACAATGACGGTTTTAATGATATTTTCCTTTATGCAGATAATAAAAAAAGCTTTACTCTTCATAAAAATTTATCCGATTCCACATTTTCCGAACCGATTAAAAAATTTTTTGTTTATCCGGTTGATGATTTTAAATTGTTAAATAAATCCTCTAACGGAGATAATTATTATATTTTTATTTCACGCAATAAGCGTATTGTTGGTCTGGCTAATTTTACAAAATCCAAATCACTTAAATTATTAAAAGTTAAAGAATTTTATTCATACCCTTCGAAAATAAAAATTATTGATTTAAATAACGACGGTAAAAACGAAGCTTTGATTTACGGAAATAATTTTGACGGACTATCCGTTGTAAAAAATATAAAACAAAATTTAATAGTTACCAAACTTATTGAACATGTTGTTATTAAAGCTCTTTGCTTAATTGATTTGAATCAAGATAATTACAAGGATATTATTCTGTTGGATATGTTAAATAATTCATTGAAATTTTATGAAAATTTTGCCACCGACAAATTAAATTTCAATAGAGAAATTAAATTTGCAACTCAAGTTCAAAATATGCAAACGGCAAATTTCAATGATGATAATTTTGACGATATCATTTTAAGTAAAAAAAATAACGTGGAAATTTTATATGGAGATTCCGTTTATTCTTTTTCAAAAACAAAAATTATCAACAAAAATTTAAATGACTATAATTTTTTAATATCGGATTTGAATTCGGATAAAAAACCGGAAATAATTTATCCGGATAAAAGCAGTAATAACCTAACTATTTCTTATTCGGATTTTTTATATAAAGACGAGAATAAATATTTTCTAAATAATATTTCCGCATTTTATCTATTATCGGATTCTACAAACAAAAAATTATTTCAGCTTAGTTCCTCTGGAAAAATTTTTATTTTATCTTCTAAAATAACCGATAAAAATAATTTTAATTTTTCCATTGGAGGTAAACCGGAAATAATTAAAATCCAAAACAAAACCCCAAAAGGTAGTGTTAAGCTTTGGGTTTACAACTCCTTTGATAAAAATATCAATATCCTTAAAACTAAATCACTCGGTTACTTTTCCGAAAATAAAAAAATCCGCTTTTATAATCCCATCTCGAATTTAATTATAAAAAATCAAAATCAAATTATAGGATTTCAAAAAAAAAGCAGATTACTTGAAATAGTTTTTAACAAAAAGTTACAAATGAAGCACTGGTTTATTTATTCTTCCAAACCATTATTAAAAATAAGGTTTGATAAAAAAAATAATTTTGTTGCATTGGAAAAAGAAAACGGGATATTATATAAAGAGAATTTTTATTTCAAAAAAAATAAATTTACCTCCGGAAAACTTCATACCATTGATACTGCCGTAATTAAAGCGGAAATTAAAAACGGAAACAAAGTTTTCTATTGGAAACAAACGGAAAAAGAACTACGATTATGTAAATTCGCCCAAAATAAAACCGGTATATTACTTAAAATTCCGGTTAAAGATTCCGTATCTTTTGAACCGTCATTTATTAAAGATGAAAATGATAATGTAATTTACGCAACGTTAAAAACAAAAAATAATTTATTTGCCTATACACTTTTTACCAAAAAACGAAATAAATATAAAATAGATATAGGAAAATTTTACCCGAGAAGCTTAAACAAAAAAGATATACAATTTTATTATGATAAAAAAAAACATAAAGCAAATATCTTTTACTTGGATAGAAATTCAAATAAACTTTTAAGGTTAACTTTGGATAAAAAGAAAAAAGAATTCAAAAATAAAACTCAAATTACAATTAAACATGCGGGAAATTTTTTTGTAGATAAAATATTAGGTAAAATGTATTTTGTTTATGCAAATTTGGAAAACAACTGCCTTTCATTTAGAGAAATAGAATGAGTAAAATATTTATTATTTTTTTTATCCTTTATCAGTCAACAGTAAAACCTCAAAATATAGATTCGCTATACAGGAAATTACTTGAATTAAAACCGCAAACAATTATTAAAAAAGATATTGTTCAAACAATGCGAGCCGTTAAAGGCAGACCGATAAAATGCGGATTTGCAATAGCCGCGGAAATAAAACAACACCTTTCGGAGTATGATGTAGAGAGTCAAAAAACAATACTGCAAATTCTATCACGTCCGGTTTTGCAAACAAGCATCGTTTCGCCCTCCGGATTTTTCAGAATTCATTTCGATACAACCGGGATAAATAAACCAAGTTATTTTTCCGATAAAAATGCATTTTACAACGCAAATAAATTAGCCGAAGCATTCGATTCTTCTTATAATTTTGAAGTTAATATTTTAGGTTATCCTCCGCCTCCCAAAGATAATGTAAACGGAGGAGATTATAAATTTGACGTTTATATAGAAAATATGGGTGGAGGTAACTATGCTTTAACAAATACGGATAGTTTATTGGAAGATAATAAATATACAAGCTACATCCAAATAGATAACAGTTTTTCAAAGAGTGAAGGATACTATACTTTGGGAATTGAAGCGGCTAAGGCAACAGCTGCACACGAATTTCATCATACAATACAAATGGGAAATTACGGTCTTTATTTGGATGATAGATATTATTACGAACTTACCTCTACTGCAATGGAAGAAGCTGTTTTCGATGAAGTAAATGATTATTATTATTATATCTATTCTTTCTTTAACCATACCGAAAAATCGTTTGTAAAACATAGTGGATATGATTTGGCACTTTGGAATATTTTTTTACGTGAAAAATTCGGCGGTAAAGCTCCTAACACAGGTGATAAAATTATTAAAAGAACTTGGGAACTAATGGCTTATCCAAATAAAAATAAAGCTATTGTTGCTGTTGCAAAAGCTTTAAGCGAATTCGGTTATTCTTTTAAAGAAGTATTTAAGCAATTTTCTATTTGGATTTACTTTACACATAATCATGCAAAAAATAATCGGTATTTTGATGAAGCCGGTAATTATCCGCCGCTTAAAATTATTTATGAATATAAATTACCCGAACAAACCTTAAATTTAAAAAATATTGAACCGGTTTCAATAAGGTATCTGCGTTTTTTAGATAAATCTCACGGATTGCCAGATACTTTAATAACAATAGTAAGCAATGTGGATGCAATTACAGCATCGGAAAATCCGGAAAATTATACTGAAATAAATTATACACTTTCAAACGGTTTTTTCCAAGGTGCAAATAAACTTAGTGAAGATTATTATGATAAAATTGAAGGTGCCTTACTGCAAAATATTGCCAAAGCAAATATTATTAATAACATTGTAGCAAATCAAAATTTTAAAAGAGATAAACTCGATTATCCTTTTCCTCAACCGTATAACTATAATCTGAATTCATTTGTTTATATTCCTACATATCCGGATATTAACGGGATGGCACAACTGAATGTTTATTCGTCCGATATGAATTTGATTTACTCGAAAACTCATAAAATTATTTTAAGTGATAAAATATCGGTTTCGTGGAATGCGCTGGACAATAACGGAAATAAATTGGCAAGCGGTGTTTATATTTATGTTACAAAAGCCGGCGGAAAAATTAAAAAGGGTAAAATTGTAATATTGAATAAGTAAATTAAACTTATATGAGCTTTTTTTAATAAAGCAACTTTTCAAAAGTTACTTCTGTTTTAATGGAAGTTTACTATTC